>JANQMK010000319.1 GCA_028280085.1 Pseudomonadales bacterium | reverse complement strand
ACGAGTGCAACAGGTGGCGCCATAGTGGCGACTGCGACGGATAGTATTACATTACGTAATTTGTCTGCTATTGAGACATCTGGCAATACTGGCAATGGTGCTATCGGTCCGATATCTATGGCCGCTAACACTATGGTAATTAGTGAAGGCAGTCAGGTAATAAGCGCTATTGGTGATGGGGTATCTGGTGCTGAAGTTACGCTAAATGCGACAGAAAGTTTAACTATAGCGGGGCGTGGTACAGTAGGCAGTAATTCGGTAGCTAGCGGGGTGACCGCGACTAACACTAACAATAGTACCCAAAATGCTGGTACAGTCGCTTTGCGAGGTGGGGTGATTACCCTGGCAGACTTCGGCGAGGTGAGCAGTCAAAATGCTGGCAGCGGCAAAGGTGCGGATATTGCTGTTAGTGGCGTCAGTATCACGTTAGATTCAAACAGCGCTATTTCCAGCCTTACAACAGGAACGGGAGCGGGCGGTGATGTTAGCTTAGCAACGGGACCCAATACCTTACAAACAGCTCGATTGGTGGCGATGACCAATGCAAGTGATATCAAGCTTGAAAATAACGCACAAGTCAGTGTGGCAAGTGCTAGTGCTGGGCAAGCGGGCCGATTAGACATCAGTGCTTTAAATGATTTAATTGTACAAAGCGCTAGAATTTTAGCGTCATCGGGTGGTCAAGGCAACGGCAGTCCGGTAAGTTTAAACGCCGCTAATATTGTACTTGACGATGGCACCGTTGAAAGTTTTGCTAGTTTTGCAAATGGCGCCAATTTACGTATTAGTGCTGCTCAGTCTATTACGCTTCGCGGTGATTCACAGATTAAGGCAGAACACGAAGGTTTGGGTGAACCCGGTGCTATTGCCGGCGAGATTAGACTCAATGCTCAGCTTATCAGCTTTGAAGACGCGGCTAAGATTTTGAGCACGGTGGCGGGTACTGCTGCTGGAGGTAATATTTTTCTCTTATCAGAAAATGGTTTACAAATGTTAGGACAGCAAAGTGAAGTCAGATCCTTAACCGAAGGTAGTGGTAAGGGCGCTAACATTGAATTAAACGATCAAACCTCTGTGCAAGTCTCCGATGCGAGTCGGATCATTTCTGAGACTAGCGGCGCTGGGGTAGGTGGTGATATTTGTGTACTGGCACCGAGTGTGACAATTCAACAGGATAGTAGTGTACAGGCGTTATCAGGTGGTTTAGGTACGACGGGTACTATCGGGCTTGGTCAGTGTGGAACTGAGCAGGTGGCGACTAAAGTGGTTATTGTTGATAGCCGAATTATATCGGATGGCGGCAATATCGATATTTTTGCTAGCGGTGAACTGGATATTCAACGCTCGCAAATCATTGCAGACAACGGCAGTGAGAGTGTGTTGGATTTTACCACCCTGAGTGATGTCAATACGGCACCCAATGCGGAGAACAGCCGCTTAGGTATCGAAACCAATGATTTATTGGTAGTGGATAGCGATTTACGGGGCAGAAATCTGGATTTGCGTTATAACAGCTTAAACCCCAGCTCAAATCGTTTTGTGACCTCAGGTTTTGAGCCTACGAACAATTCTAGCTCTGTTCTCGAGTTAGAAGATCAAGATAAAGATACCCTGCGTAAAGCTGAAGAAGATATTAAGAGCGCTACCGAACAATCGTTTCTAGAGAAAATGTTAGTTAGCAAGGGCTCTTGCATTCCCAAAAGCAGTGACAAGAGTAGCTTCGCACTTGGTATGCAAGCTCAAGTATCACCGTCGCCCGATAGTTATCGAGGCAGCACGTTTAGCTATATACATGACGGCCGAACGACTGCTGATACTGGGGCGAGTTTAGCTGAGGTGGGTTATTTGGCTGACTTAAGACCCTGTAACGATATGATATCCCAACATGAAGTGATCTGGCAGTAGGAAATGGACAGGGGTGTCTACTATACATGAGTAGAACCCGCTTCTATAAAACCAACTTCTATAAAACTGGGCTTGTCCATCTCATAGAATGAGTCTATTCAGGGGAGGTCTTAGGCCCCGTTGGTTACTTTTTGATATAGTAAGGCCCCAGCTTGTGGGGCGCTGTCTTTTAAGTACTGTTCTTTTATGTATTGTTACAAAGCTAGAGAGAACTATTTTATGTTGATGGTACGACTATTAAGCTGGTGCGTTTTATTGGCAATGTTGAGTATGGCAGTCCTCTGGCCAACACCGGCTTTTGCCGCACGCCATGCGTTACTGGTTGGGGTAGGTGACTATGATATTGTACGTAAGCTTTATGGCCCGGTTAATGACGTAGCCGCAATTAAAACCGTGTTGATGGAGAGTTGGGGCTTTGAAGCAGCTAATATTAAAACTATCCTCAACGTTGATGGTACCAAGCGAAATATTCTCAATGAAATTGCAAAACTGCAAGACCGTAGCCAACCCGGCGACGAGATATTTATATATTTGAGTGGTCATGGCACCAGCGCTGGTGACGAAGATATTAAAACGCCGTTACCAACCACCACAGGTGCATTTATTCCTTATGATATTCAAGGCGTCTCATCGGTAGAAGAGCTGATGGATAGGCTTATTATCGGAGTTAATGATTTGCAGCCCGTTCTAAAGCCATTGGATCAAGGCGGACGTCACGTTTTTGTCGCCATTGATGCCTGCTATTCTGGTAATGCGGTGCGTGGCCGTCATAGTCAAGTGCAGTTGCCTCAACGCTTTGTCAAGTTATCAGACTTATTGCCGCCAGGTAGCTATAGTAAGCAAAATAAGCCGCGCGTAAGAGGTTTGAAACGCAAAGTGAAAACGGCTTACCCTTATAATAATGTATATTATCTAGCAGCCAGTGGTGAATTTGAACCGGCGCAGGATATTCCGCCTGAGTTTATTACGCAATATCCAACCTTCACTGGTAAACCTCATGGTGCTTTTACCGATACGCTGGTTAGAGTACTTGCGTTAGGTACAGATGCTGATATTGATAGGGACGGTGTTGTGACCTATGGTGAGTTAAAAGAAACCGTACAGCGTGAGATGCGGGCCAGAGGCTTTAGCCATACACCTCAGGGCCTACCGCCGTTATACGATGACGCTAATGATTTATCGAACCGTCCTGTCTTTGGTAGTGCGGCGGCTTCTCCCATTGTCTTGGCAGCTACGCAACAGCCACTTAGTAAACCGGCTCATGGAAAGTCAACTACCGTTGCTGCCAGTCAAGATAAGGGCAAAGATGACAGCGACGGCGTACTTACTGTTAATTTGTCTGCTGGTGCCGCAGCTTATGCTGCAGCGTTAGGTGGGTATGACAAGGTTAAACTCGTGGAGGGTAATGCCTCATTGTTTTTGCGCCAAGAAGGTCGCAATATACTGTTTATTAGTGGCGCAGGTGACCTTATTGTAAAGCTACCATCTAATAACCCGGATGATATTGTCAGTATGGTGAAGCATCAAGCGTGGATTCATTCGGTAGTCAACACACCCTATCACAATGACTTTGCTGTTAACTTAGAATTTGATACACCGGGCCGAGGCAGTGCCGCTATTCAGGGCGATGATATTGGTTTTACGTTTAAAACCGAACACCCCAGCTACCTACTGATGGTAAATATCGATCCTCAGGGTGCCATTAA
Source organism: Pseudomonadales bacterium (assembly GCA_028280085.1). Lineage (GTDB taxonomy): Bacteria > Pseudomonadota > Gammaproteobacteria > Pseudomonadales > JANQMK01 > JANQMK01. The sequence goes on along the minus strand of JANQMK010000319.1, from coordinate 7,669 downwards.
TGTGATCTATCCATACATGCCGGATGAACTCCTTCCCGTTCAAGCCAGCAATGCAAAGGCCTTTCCTAATTTGGCTGAAGTGACTCCACCTTATGGTCGAGACTTTATTCAGGTTTATGCATTTCGTGATTACAGCGATACGCTGAAATTGCTAATGGGTAAGACTATTGAAAAAGATTCTCCCTTAATGGCGTCGTTTAAGGCTCTGATCGAGGATAAAAACTTGCGCAAATCTCGCGCTAGCTTGGAACTGGTTACTGCTGCAAATTAGCTTATGGTCCTCAAACCCCTGTTATTGTAAACTTCTGCTCCCGTGTGCTTGGCTGATCTGAGTTAACAAACAGATATTAAAAGTCACGATACAATAAGTATAAATTTGATATACTAACCGCCAGCCAGCTACTACTCGTATTTAAATTAACCAAATAGACTTTTATGTGATCAGAGGTAAGCCTGGTAGTCGGTTTTGGCCTGGTTGATTTTGGATGCGGGGACTTTTTTCGATTGTGTCATTGATTATTAAGTTATCTGCTAGCAGTTAAACCAGTTGCTAAAACATAAAAAACAGTTATTTTATGATTTATAAAAGAAAAAAGGCTGGTTTATAAAAATAACGTGCGGTACAGCCATTTACATAGGTTATACAAAATGACATAACGTTGTGTCGTATTTTGTGTGCCATGCTAAATAGAAAACAGTAAATAGAAAACAGAGAATTATTGATTAGCAGGCTTGGGCTAGAGAGAGCAAAGGGGGAGCTCTTATGGGCGTAGTTGAGGATACGTCAGATCTTGCCGACACCGTCACGCCAACTAACCAAGCGGTCAATGTGGATTGGCCGCAACTGGTATTTAGCGAAGATTGGCTAAAACGTGTCGATAAAATGGCGGCTAAGCGTTTTGGCGAGGGCGGATTAGCTGAAGAAGCGGCAACCTACGTAATTGACCAAATCTCATTTAATGACTGGGAAAAGTGTAAAACTTTTAAGGGCCAGTCTAATCCTAAAACTTACCTTTATACATTGGCGTCGAACTTTATTGAAGAATTTTCCCGCAAGCGGTTCGGTCGTCCACGTCCACCGACCTGGCTGCAGCGACAGGGTCAGCTGTGGATAGACTTATGGCGCAAGCTGTGTATGGAACGTCAAGACACTAAAGGCTTGATAGAGCGGCTTTGTAGTGACGGTTTGCGTCAAGTGGAGGAGCTTAAGCAGACCATAAAGATCATCAAAGCTCGTATACCAACCTGTGGTCAGGCCGTCATGGAGGTAGGTGAAATGGCGCCTACAACCGATGAAGACGACGAGCAGAGAGATATTGAGGATACCAGTTTAGCGAGCTATGACCATATTGGGTTTGAGTTCGAAGTGGGCGCTTATGGTGAAGTTATTTTGATGCTTAAAGCTCTTATGAATGATACTGAACCGAAAGAAACCGATTTTGAACAACCGGCGCTGCTAGAGGCAGCAGATATAGCTGACCATCAACAAGATAAATTGATGTTACTACGCGAACACATTAAATTGACTGACGACGAGCGCCTAATTATGCGCATGATCTATCAAGATGGCTTGTCCCGTACAGCTGCTTCTAACGCACTGGGTATGGCAAGTCATCAGGCTGGAAGAATTATCAATAGTGCCATGGCTCGTATTGCGAAAGGTTTTAAAGCCTGTGATATCGAGTTAGATACCTTGCTGTCAATGACATAGGGAGGCGGTATCAGGGAGTTGAGTGCTCTGTATGCAAACTTGGTGTGGTGTTGGTATGGTGATAGTCCGGTAGTGTAGGGGTGGTCCGGTGATGTAAGGATAGTCCGATTAAGCCAGTTACATGCCGCTAGCAACATAATCTATTTAGCCAGTTATATAAGCAGTAGTTATAAACAGTGCTCAAACGTCTGCTAGATGCAGTGGCTGGTGTAAAAAGCATAACCTAAATTGTCAGTATTAATATTGCATTTTGTGATGGTGTCCCTCTAATAGAGATAGTAAGAACTTTTCTGAGGTTTATCGAAATGAGCGAACAAATAGCAACAAAAACAGAAAGAGCGACCGTTTCGTTGGCCCTGCAATTAGACAGCGGTCGCCGTTCTGGCAATGGCAATCGGCCCACCAATGAGGAAATTGCCGCATTAAGAGATGGCCGGCTGACAGATTCTCGTCGACGCGAAGTCATTAGTTTTCTAGCGAATGATCCACAGATTTACCACCAGTGGCTCAATTTGGTTGAAGCCACCCATACTGAGGCCGATCAAGTAACGGCAACAGCAGATTTGTCTACGTCAATTGGTGGCGATTCAGGAGCGACTCTCAGCGATCAAGACGAGGTCGAGCGTGACATCAATATTGTTAATCGCGTTGGGCGTTGGATTAGAAACAATGTTGTTACCACGACCTTATCAGGTACTGGTTTTGCAGCGGCCGCAGCGTTAGTGTTGATGGTCAATATTAATAATCAACAAGTCACTGATGTTGACGGTCTCTATACTCAATATGGACAACATTGGCAGACTATGCCAGATATGCCGTTACCGACACGTAGCCTGGGCAACCTGTTTGCACCGGCTAAGAGTAAGCAGCGTCAAGCACTCGAAACAGGTATTGCCTTTGGGTTAGATATGCTGGGCACACAGTTTATTATCGAAGGTGTTGAAACGGAAAAATTGGCGCGTGTATCGCAACAGGAATCCGGGTTAGATCGAACGGAATATTCGGCCTTTTACGATGCTGGCCGCCTGGCCGCACTGTCTCATTTCCGTTGCCAGCTTAATGACTCAAGTCAGTTCTATGTAACTGCTCAAGTCGCCACTGATAGCGTTGTCGCTTCGCTAACACAAGTTGCCAGTCAAGAGGCTAAAACACTGGTGCAAACCTATCAATCAGGTCAATCTGAACGCGATGCGGTTTGTTCCTTTGCCTCTGGGGCGATTGGCTTGCTAAAAGCTAAGTAGTTTTGCAAGCGAAGTAGTTAAAAGGAAATACTGAAAGCGAAGTAAATCGGGCCTGCTTAGTTGTGCCTAAAATACTTCGCTAGTATTGTCGCTATAATTGATGGTAAACACGCCGCTCTCGAATATGATAGTAGCATGCTGCTCGCCATTGACTTCCGCCGTTCCAACAACATCACCTAGTTCTGCAGATGTATCAAGGGTAACGAGTACATCATCTCGATTGGTAATGCTTAATACCTGGCTATCTTGCGCCAGCGGCGTAATGTTAATTGCTCGACCGTCATAGCTAAAATCAGCGGTATCAAGGACCATGGTGGGTGGCTTAAGCGCTGAAGTCTCACTGTTCTCAGCATCGTTATCTGACAAACCGATATCGATCATACCCGCGACAGCCAGTTGTGCTGGTCCGGACATGGTTGTTTCATAGATGCTGGCATCCAACTCGAAAGTATGGGTAAGGCCGCCCTCTAGTACCAGTTCACTGGTATAGTTATTTCCATTAGATGACGTTAATTCACCTGACAGTGTGGCACTGTAGAGCAATTCACCGGATGTTAGCGCGGCTAGGGTGCCTTCGCTCAATGACTGGGATTCACTGATTTCGTTACCCAAAGTAGTGAGATCTATGGCGGCATCCATTTCGCCAGTGAACTGAGTCATTTCACCCGTGATATCATTAGTTTGTGCCAATTCTCCAGAGAAACTAAATTCTGCCGTATCGGGTAGCTTTGGTGCAATTAGACTGATGGGTTCAGCAAAGCTTAGGCCGACGATGCCTTCATCTATCACGAGGCTAGCATTCTCCGCGATAATGCTACCTGCCATATTAAACGCGACATAGTTGCCATCGACAGTATTGGTGCTTAACGTGAAGTCAACTTCCTGTTGGTTGATTTCGCCAGCCACCGTAATGGTACTATCAAAAAAGTAATAGGTTACTGTTAATTGCTCATTGTTCACCAGTACAATTTCAGTAAAGAACTCACAAATATCTGTCCCCAGAATTGTTAAGCCTGAACCAGTGACGCAAACACTTTCGATATTATCCGTAGTAATTAGGCTGTTGCAAAGTGACGCGGCGAATTCCGGCTTCAGTGTATTACACATTGATGTGATAGCCAGCTCAGGTAAAACTGGCAGAAAACCCCAAGCTCCAGCTTGTGCCAATGCGTTTTTCATTGTCACCATACTGGGCACAACCGCTTGATCATAGCTGTCCGTCGCTTCATCAATTAGTGCTTCTGGAGTTTCTAGTTGGAGAATATCTTGCCAAGATTTAACGTCGGCTACGAGAGCTTTAACTTTTTCTACGTCGTTAGACGTATTAGATTCCGCCACAGGATTAGCTACTTGCTCATCCTCATTCGCTATTGGCGTATTGTCTTCCGATGAATCGTCTGTACTAATTTGACTGACTTCACCAAGCTGCTTAGCTGACTCATCGTTGTTGGTGAGATTATCTGAGGCATTGGTGCCGCTGTCGCCATTACCTTCTTCAGGTCCACAGGCTGCTAGAGTGCTTACAAGAAAGACCGTCAATAAGCCTAGTTTGAGCTGCTTTTTATTTACGTACTTAACCATAGAACCACCGCATCGTTACCACCTGTGGCAATTACTACCACGAAGCGTCTATGAATATTATTGTCTACTGCTATTTATTGAGTATTGTCTTTAGTGAAAGTTGATCAATACTTGTTCTTTTAACTATAGGATGTGGTCAACGTAATGCGAGGAAAAAGTAATTTTTTTTCGTTGTAAGAGTGAGATATGCGAAAAGTTACCAATATTAAAACCAGAAATTCTGAGTTTATAACGCTAATAGTTGATGTCGAATTATTTTTAGATATGAAGGTATTGAAAAACCAAAATGAGTTGAAATGCGCTTCGGATATTATCATTTTTAGATATCCCTGCAGCTACATAAAAACAGTTTTTTAAGAAATATCTGATTTAGTGTATAGATAAAATAAGCAATAACTTAACCGTTAATACATCGCAGTTATAATACGAATAAAACGGATGAAACAGCTAACTGTAGTAGGGGTATTCTGATTGCTGAAGAAAATGCTGGAATGTAATTTTGGGCTATAACCAAGGGTTATTGGCATGCCTATTACATAATAAAATGTACTATTAAGTATATTTTTTTCTTACAGCGAGAGGTTACCACAAGCTAATTGATGTGAGCGCTTTGTTTACCAATTTTAGGGGGTAATAGCAATTTCAGAAATACAAGGCACGCCGGCACCACAACAGCCGCTTGATTCGATTTGCACGGTTTTACCGGCCATCATAGCTGCTAATGCGATACTAAGTTTAACTTCATTATTTGAAGTTGTTGCTCCATCCGTTGTACTAGTACAAGCCATATAATAATAAGAACCACCACCACTACAAGTGCCAGTATTGGCCTGTACCCAGGCGTCCGTAACCCATTGATGAGAGGTGGGTGCATATATACAAAAGCCAGTTTGGTGATCACCTGCGCTCAATTTAGTGATAACAGATGGTCCCCCATTGGCTGCGGAAGCGTGCATAGTAATGCTGGCCAGAGTAAAAGCGATTACTGAAAGTGAACACCTTGCCATGGTAGCTTTCCGTTTTAAAGTATTAACGTTGTTAATTTATAACTGTTGTTAGTTTACGCTGCGAGCAAATAGTACTATAGGCACAATGGGCTGTACATTTAACTAAAGTTATAAAAACGTGTGAAAGCGCTTTTATCTATTAGATTGAACATTGCATAGATTAGACATTGTGGTACCAGTATGGCTGGGCAATTTACCGAATGCTACCAGATGGACGGTTATACGAGTTATCTTAGGGCTCTGTATGTTAAGCTCGGCGCTTTTGAGAGCCTGATTTAAGGATACCGCGAATGCTGCGCCAAGCAATCCACCAGGGGCTTAATGATGGGTTAGGTGGCTGACCAGAGGATAGTAATTTCAGTTGGTGCTCGTGCCAATTAATATCCATGACTGCGATTTTATCAATAAACTTTATGCCGGTACTTGGATATGCATAGGAGCCATTGGTGGCAGGATTAGTCAGTAACTGATTGGCGAGATTGGGAAAAACAGAAACAGGGCGAGCAATGCCTACCATGTCGAGCGCGCCAGAAGCTAAGGCATTTGACATGGCTTTGGCGGTACGAAAACCACCAGTAACGACTAATGGTACCTGAACATGAGACCGTAAGGTTTCAGCATACTCCAAAAAATAGGCTTCGCGTTCAATAGTCGATCGCTTTTTGGGCCTCATCATTGCTGGCGCCTCGTAATTGCCCCCTGAAATTTCGATCAGATCTATACCTTCTGACTCAAGGGTTTGAACAACTGTCATAGACTCCTGCTCGGTAAAGCCGCCACGTTGAAAATCAGCTGAATTCAGTTTTATCCCGATTGGGAATGTTTTGCCAACAGCAGCTCTCATCGCCCGGTAAACTTCAATAACGAAGCGCATACGGTTTTCAAGCGAGCCTCCCCAACGATCTGTACGTCGATTATGATGACTCGATAAGAATTGACTGATTAGATAGCCGTGTGCCCCATGAATTTGTATGCCACTAAATCCAGCTTCTTGGCAGATAAGCGTGGCATTAGTGAAACGTTGAATAACGTCGGCAATGTCATCTTCGGTCATTACTCTTGGCACATTAAAAATTTTATCCATGCCTTGCCCTAGCGGCACTGCGGAAGGGCTAATAGGCTGCTTATCAACATGCTTAGGTGCTTGTTTTCCCGGGTGATTGAGCTGAACCCAGCAATAGGTCTGGTTTTCTTGCGCGGCAGCTGCCCATCGTGTTAACGCTTCTATATGGTTGCGGTTTTCTACAATAACATTTCTGGGTTCACCGCAATGGCGAGCATCTATCATGACATTGCCTGTGATTTGCAGCCCAAAACCGCCTTGGGCCCATGTCTTGTATAAGGTTTCTAACGCTTTTGTCGCCTCTCCGTTACGGCCACCTAACTGCTCGCTCATGGCGGATTTACACAACCGGTTTTTTATCTTTAAGCCACATATTTCAATGGGATCGTTAAGAGAGATTGGCTGTGACATAAAATACTCCAAGCGTAGTTTTATTTTATAGTTTTTTGCCAATAAGAAAGGCTAGGTGAGGCTGCCCTTCGTGATGACAGATCAGTGCAACACACAACAAAGCGCATGATACTAGTAGTGTTACGGATAAACAAATGGCACTGGCTAGTGTTGAGTAGATATTACACGGAAAGAGATACCTTTGGTAACAATTGATTGTGAAGTGGTGGTAAGTAGTGGCCATCTAGCCCTTCGGCACGATATCTAAGTATTGTTCTAGCAATAGGCTATTTTGCACTGATGGACGGTGGTCATTTCGCTGGCAGCGGCATTATTTGTACTAAAAAGAATCATTTAGAGAGAAGCGCTAGGCTTAGGTGAGTATCTGGTTAGTCACCGGCATGTTTAGATTTAGTCGTCTATAACCCTACATAATACGTACACCTCTACTAATTGGAATGATACTTGGTAGCATATATTGCTAGAGCTTTTTATAGCTTAGAGGTATATATTTTATAGGCGGATACCAAATAATATGTTGTAGCTAGGCCATTTGGCTATCTACGCCAAATGGCATTGGTTGCGTTGCCGGGCAGATATTTGACTTAAGTCACATAACCTTACTGCAACAAGCTTTGGTTTATTATAGCTATTTGATTTAAGTAAGTAACTGGTT
>JANQMK010000234.1 GCA_028280085.1 Pseudomonadales bacterium | reverse complement strand
GTATGCCAAATATCAAAGTTGGCAGGAAAAGTTTGCAGATAATATTGTCGATATGGGCGGGGCATTGGGCAAGGTCGGGGCAGTTGTCACGCAAAATGATGTGAAAGATGGCCCATTTATTGAGCTTAAAGAGGTGGTGGGTGGCTATATGACAATCACCGCGGTTAGCTTGGATGAAGCCGTCGGGGTTATCAAAGAAAGCCCTATGGTAACTAATCCAGGCGTTAGCATCGAGATTAGAGAAATATCGACATCTTGAATCAACACTCAGACGTCGAGCATATCTTTCGACATGAATATGGCCTGATTGTGGCTTCCTTGCTACGTCGTGTAGGTTCGCCGCATTTGGAAGCGGTGGAAGACGCTGTGCAATTTGCCATGATGCAGGCTTTGGAATGTTGGGTGCGCCAAGGGCGCCCTGATAATCCATCCGCTTGGTTATACAAAGTTGCTTATCGCAAACTGCTGACCGAATTTCGAAATACGCAGCGGCGAACTCAACTATTAGCCGAGCAATCAACCCCGTTGCAGGAAGCGAGTGTGACTGATGCCGAAATACCGCTGCAAGGGGAAATGACCGATTCACTGTTGCGCATGTTATTTGTGACTTGCCATGACACGATACCGGTTGAATCGCAATTGGTGTTTACGCTAAAGAGCTTGTGTGGTTTTAGTGTTAAAGAAATTGCGCAGCGCTTGTTGATCACGGAGGCTAATACTTATAAGCGATTTGGGCGTGCCCGCCTTTTTTTTGAAAATCAGGTTTCGGCATTGGATACTTTGACGGACGCCGACCTTGTTAATCGCTTGCCTACCGTTCACCAAGTTTTATATTTAGTATTTACTGAGGGTTATTTATCTTCCCACAGCGATATGGCTATTCGAAAAGACTTATGTGATGAAGCTATTCGTTTAGCCGAATTACTGTCGGATAGCACATTAGGTCAATTGCCGGAGACTTATGCATTGTTGGCCTTGATGTATTTACATCGATCCAGAATGGTTACTCGTCAGGATGATCTTGGTGCGCTACTGTTGCTTGAACAGCAGGACAGGGGTCAATGGAACCAGCAACTTATCGCAGTCGGCCTGGCTTATTTAGAGCGATCGGCTCAAGGTGAAAATATCTCGCGCTATCATATTGAAGCAGGCATTGCCGCTGAACATTGTTTGGCGCCTTCGTTTGAACAAACCCGATGGGATCGAATTGTCGCTTCCTACGAACTGCTGGAGAGTATTACAAAGTCTCCGATTGTTGTCTTAAATAAGGCATTGGCATTAGCAGAATGGCAAGGCCCTGATGCCGGCTTGGCAATACTTCGGAACTTGGATTTGCCCGATTGGCTCGAAAGATCTTATCATTGGTATGCGGTAAAAGCGGATTTGTCTTTGCGCTGCGGTGAGCTCTCATCGGCTTTAGAGGCTGCCAAATTAGCAACAAAACTTGCTCCTTCAACCAACATTAAAAACCTATTGTATAGGCGGTTAAAAGATTGCGGGTTGACGCCGCCTTCTGTCAATCAATAGTCCACTTTAAAATTGAATGCTTTACGGTCAGTGCTTGGTTTAGATCGTTGATTTCGGTCTAGATTAGGTCATAATTATAATCTAACTAGGTCCTTGCTGGTGATTTCCATGAAACTTAGTGACTCAGTAAAATCTGTTAGTTTTTTAAAGAATAATACTGCGGAAGTATTGAAAAATATCGGTGAGCCGGGAGAACCGCTGATCATTACGCAAAATGGCGAAGCAACAGCTGTATTGCAAGACATTAAAAGCTACGAAGAATTAATGGATTCTTTGGCCTTGCTAAAAATTCTAGCGTTGGGCCAAAAGGATATTGAAGAAGGCAAAGTTAAATCAGCCAAAAAGGCGTTTAGCGAGATCAGCAAGAAACTTAAGGATAACAATGGCTGATAAATATAATGTCGTCGAACACGATTCTATTAAATTGGGCCTATACGTGTTGGAACAAATTGAATCTGTATGTTTATCACTTGAAGTTGAGCCAACCAGAAGGAAGCGAATATCTGAGCTAGTCTGACTTACTTAGAGAAACTGATGTTAATGTCAGTACGCCGGTCTTTGCGGCAGAACGATGTTGGATGATACTCGTGAGAACTTCTCCGAGGCACAAAAACAGCGTAGTACTGGAAGAGATTAGCAAGTGCTAGTCCAATCAAACCAAAGTGGATTGACGCTTGAGCCACTGCAAGACCATCACTGTCAGTGCTGGTAGCATGGTTAGCGTGACTAGCGCAGCGCCCAAAATACCGAACATGACAACGGCACCCACGCCGCGATAGAGTTCTGTGCCAGCGCCGGGGATTAGCACCAGTGGTGTCAGGCCGCAGATTGTGGTGATTGTCGACATTGCAATGGGGCGCAAGCGTGCTCGCACGGCTTCGTTCACAGCGGCAATGGGATCGCTGCCTCGTTTGTAATTGGTAACTGACCGGTGCACGATGAGGATAGGGTTGTTTACCACAGTGCCCATGAGAATTAAAAAGCCTAGCATGGAAATCATATCGAAGGGTTGATGGATAACCGGCAGCCCGATGCTTGGCAGTAAGACACCCACTGCGTTTAGCGCCCAAAGTCCTACAATGCCCCCGGCCACACCCAAGGGGATAGATGCCATGATCAGTAACGGATATCCCCAATGACTGAATATAGCGACCAATAATAAATATACGATGATTAACGCAACTAGGTAGTTTGATTTTAGGGCATCGCGGGTGTTATCCAGTTGGTCGGCAGCGCCGGAAATAGCAATATCGACACCGGCGGGAATCAAACCTTCTTGTCTTAGGTGAGCTACCACGTCTTGCTTGACGATGTCGACACCGGTCTCTAACGCGACCGCTCGGGGTGGAATAATGTTGAGGGTCACCGTTCGCCGGCCGTTTACCCGTCGTATGGAGTTTGTATCGATGGTTTCTTCGATACTGACTAGGGCCGATATAGGCAGTACGTTACCACCTGCGGTATAAATAGGGAGATCGGCGATATCGGCCAGCTGCGTCTGTTGCCCACCCTTGCCATATAAATAGATATCAATTTTGTCATCGTCGAGAAAGAATTCATCTACGTAGCTACCATCGGCCAGGGCGGCTACGGTAAACCCGATTGATTCAGCTGTCATACCCTGTTCGGCGAGGCGCTCCCAGCGCGGCACGATCTGCACCATGGGTTGTGTCAAGGCTAACGAACGGGGCTCGGAGCGAATGCGTGGGTTATCAAAGACGGTTTCTGCCCGTTGGTAGGCGGCCTGGGCAACGGCGTAGATTGTTGAGAGCTGGGGGCCGGATATTTCTAGGTTAATACTGCGGGTGCCACCATTGTTACTGGTAATAATCGAACCGCGTGCAGCAAAGGCGCGCATGCCAGGATACTCTCGGTATTTGTTGGTCAATGCGTCCATCAGTGCTTCGATATCGCCATCGGCTTTGGGTTCGGAAATGATACGGATGTTTTGCGGCGTGACTATCATGTTCATATATTTAACGGCAGGCATCGCACTTTCGCCACGCTGGAACAAGCTGGGGTCAGCATCTATATGGGGCTGAAAGTAGCTGCGCAGCTCATCGGCAATCTTTTGCATCGCCGCGAGATTGTAGCC
>JANQMK010000056.1 GCA_028280085.1 Pseudomonadales bacterium | reverse complement strand
AGTTGCCACCCCAGATTTAAAAAATGCCAATTGCAGATCTTTCATCTCCTCCCAGTCAATCACTTCGGTATAAAGATCAAGCCCTAATTTATCCACGAGCTTTTCAATATTATTAACGGCTTCCTGAGAGTTCCAGCCTGCATCTACATGAAAAACTAGCGGCCGCAAATCAAATTGTTCTTTGGCAAGATACGTTAAATAAGAACTATCAATACCACCGCTCATACCAATAATACAATCGAAATCTTTACCTCTTCCAGCATGTTTAATATTTTTTACCAACGTATCGATTGCTTTTTTACCCCGTTCGTCAGTATGCCAATTAGGTAACGTGTGGTTATAGTAAGTTTTGCAATGATCACACACACCTTGATCGTCAAATACTATTGCCGAATCTGTGGTATCCATAACGCAATTAGTGCATATTTGATAGTGTTGCTCTTCTGGTTCGTCCGTCGAGACACTTAAACTCATACTCATGCTGTTATACTCTTATGGGTATCTACAATAAAATTCCATGTTTCTTGCCCGCAACGAGACCAGGAGTACTGCTCAGAAAGCACCTTCGCCCGCCGCCCAATATTACATCTTAGCTCAGGATCATTAATAATTTCTTCCACGGCCTGCACAACAGAGTCCACATCTTCGGGATTAAAATATACTCCACCATCAATTAGCACCTCTGGCATGGGACCTCTATCTGAACATGCAATAGGCAGCCCAACAGACATTGCCTCAACTAATGTATTAGGCATATTCTCACAGCTGGAAGCAAATACAAAAATATCCGTATTAGCTAAATAATTTGGCAACTCATTTTGTGGCACAAAAGGCATTTGTCGAACAAAAGTGTGTGACGGATCAGAAGAGGCAATTTGAGCATCTAACAATCTCTGTGCCCGACCACTGCCACCACCGACAAGGGTTAACTGAATGTTAAAGCCACGACGCCGTAGTTCCGCCATAGCCCTTACCACAATCCATTGATGTTTATATAAAGCGGCATTAGATACATAAAGACACTCAATGGCACGCTCATTTTCTTTAGGCCAAGTCCTTATGGGTTGAATATCTTTAAAGTTTACTCCAACGCCATGGGGAATGTGGGCTATACGCGACAACATACCACATGACCGCTGGATGATTTTTGATGCATATTGCGTAAGAAAAATCGTTCCATCGGCCTGTCGTAAAGAACGATTTTGTGCATAGCGTAGCAAAATCAAGCGTAGCCTCGCTTTACTAAAGCCAAAACGTTCGATTTCGCCAGGCTCGTACGACAACATATCTCGGCTCATTGTTATCGCGGGCCGACAGTTGGATATAGTACCGGCATCGGTGTTTAATACGATGTCACAGCCCGCTTGTTCAAGCTCACCGGGAAAGGTGAAACGCTGCCACCAAAGTTGGCGTAACAATGAGCCTTCAAGTTCTGCCGGGCTATGCTTAACCAACCATGTCTGATCAGGAATAGCATCCAGTAGTGATTTATATGACCAAACATGAATTTGTTTAATGCCATATTCTTTTGGTTCACTCTCTGCCAATATACCAATGAGATGGGCTTTGGCACCGCCTGATCGATTGCGCGAGGCATCTATGCCAACCACCAAACCTTCTTCATATTCATTTTCGACCATGAGCAACAAGATGTCCTTGCTTGAATACTTCGATATCTCTCATTTTAGCTTTTTGCATCCATTCCAATACCGTGGTTGCGGTAGGCGGATTATCATACTCCGGTGAAAACCAGTCGAATGTATCTAGCAGTGACCATTCCACATGTTGCTTATAAGGGAGTGCCTGTCCCCCACTTTCCCGTGTATAAAAAAATAAGGGATCAGCAACAGGTATCACTCGTTTTAATAGATGTCCTCCCGGTAGCTTACCGAGAAACCAACTGATGGGAAACAATTTGGGAACCATCACAGTAAGAAAATTAAAGAGCTTATCCTTTGAAAACTTCGTTGTTATTGGCCTAAGCCAGTACTTAGGTAACAAAAACGACCGCCACGTTTTATAATAGTAGTCGACACATAAGCTACCCTCGGCTTGAACTATCGGTGGTAATGCCGCAAAAGCCTTAGCCACATCTGGCGTATGTTGCAACACACCTAGCGAGTAAACATAAGGCAAAGACGCATTTGCAAACGGCAAGCTATAAATATCGCCTTGTACAACGTGTAAGTTAGCATGGTGTTTAAGATTCACATAACACGCATCGACTGCAGAGGAATAATCTAATGCAATCACTTTAGCTCCGGCTTGCAGGGCTATTTCCGCGAAGCGGCCTGAACCGCAACCCACATCCAACACCCATTTACCCTCTATCTCGTCAGGCGTCCATTTTGTTGCCTTCCAAAAACGCTCAGCAGAAATAGGATGCCCTGAATAGCTATCCAATTGCGTTTGGCTAAAAATATTCCATTGCATGCCAAAATTATCAGCATAGTTCGACTCCGGTACAAACCGCGGGATACTATCTCGAATAGGATAACGGTGCTGGCCATCCATGCTAACTAACCAGCCGGAACGAATATCACCGTCCTCAAGCATGGGATCTTCTATTTTTAGTAATTGCCCACTTTGAGGACAACGTAACATTTCTAATAGTTCAGATTTCATAATCTATTTACTTTGATCTATCGTAAGGTAGTTACAGCGTATTCTCGCCGCCATAATTCAAAGAGAACAAGCCCAAATAAACGCTCACCATTGCCAGCGCCTTTTGCCTGTCCACTCAATAAAGTAGCTATCATCTTGCTATCAAAAAGGCACTGGGGGTCCAGCAATACATCATAAAATAGTTGACGCCAAGTGCCTTCTTTTAACCAATCATTCAATGGTATAGAAAACCCTTGTTTGCGCTTCATATCAAATTCTTTTGGCAAAACGCGAGCAGCAAGTTTTTTAAGTAATATTTTCTTGCTGCTATCAGTCGCTTTAAGATGAGACGGCACTTTCTGAAAAGCAAATTCAATAAGCCTATGATCTAAAAACGGTGCTCTCACTTCAAGTGAATTTAACATACTAGATCGATCGACTTTCACTAAAATATCTTCGGCAAGATAATTAGTAAAGTCCATACGCGTGGCACGTTGCAGTAAATCTGGTGCCTGTGGTATACGAGCCTGTTCAATTCTCTCAGCACAAATAGGCCAATCAGCCGACTGATAAGCAAACAATTGTATTCTCGATACTTCATCAAAATAGGATGCAATTAACGGCAAACCGTCTTTCAAGTCGGACCCTAATGCTTGCAACCAGGTTCGCACATTGCCACCAGCAAAGCCAAGAGGTAATGCACTTGCCGCTAGTTTAGAAACAATAATACGCAACGGGCGAGGCAACCAGCCCAATCTTTTCTGTAGCCAATTGAGACGGCTGTAGTGGCCATATCCACCAAACAACTCATCTCCGCCATCACCACCCAGCGCCACGGCACAATGCTGACGCACCATCTGACTTACTAAAAAGGTCGGTATCATAGAAGAATCAACTAAAGGCTCGTCAAACTGACGAGCCAATCGGGGCAACAGATCAGCAGAGGTCGCTTCCGCTTCTAATTCAATATGCTCTGTACCAAAATGATGTGCAATCAACCTAGCATGTTTCGTCTCATCCAGTACGCCTGCACCGGGAAAACGTACCGTAAAGGTTTTAATTTTTTGTTGCGATCTAGCGGAAAGAGCGGTAATCAAACTTGAATCAACACCTCCGCTTAATAACACACCGACTGGAACATCAGCTACAAGCTGCTGGCTAATGGACTGTTCCAGCAAAAATTCTAATTCTTCCAACAATTCTGACTCGTTGATCTGCCCGCTAATCATCCGGCTATCTAAGTCAGGTAGCTTCCAATACTGCCAAACACTACAGGTACCGCGGTTCAAATCATAAATAAGGGCATGGGCAGGGGGTAATTTCTGAAAGCCTTTTAAAATACAACGCTCGCCTGGTATGAAACCCATTGCTAAGTAACAATCTAGCGATTCAGTATTAATTTCACGCTTAAGCCCTCTATCAGCCAACAGCGCTTTTAGTTCAGAAGCAAAGCGTAATTCTCCGTTAGACTGAATAATAAATAGTGGTTTTTCTCCCGCTCTATCCCTGGCAACAAAAATCTGCTTCTTTGCACAGTCGTAAATAGCAAAAGCAAACATGCCAACCAATCTGTCTAAACAACCTACCCCCCACTCAAGGTATGCTTTTAAAATAACTTCCGTATCACTATTTGATTTAAAGCTATAGTTTTTTTCACATAACTCTTGTCTAACCTGTCGGTGATTATAAATCTCGCCATTAAATACAATGGCGTTACCTGAGACATCATCAACCATAGGTTGCGAGGCATTGTCAGACAAATCAATAATAGATAACCTTCGATGAGCTAAGCCAACTAACCCATCTTCCGAATACCAACTACCGCTATCATCTGGTCCGCGATGGTAAATATTACTGGAACCAGAGTCTAACCACTGCTGCTGACTTATAGCGCGAGTCGAAGCAATTCCTAAGATTCCACACACAAGCTAGGCAGTCCTTTTACAGTTTGTTGGGCCATTTCCATATTGTTGAATTTACTCATAATCAGTTTGTAGCCCTCTTCCCCCATTTTAAGACGCAGGGGCACATCATTCACTAAAGACAATATTTTCGCTTTAATGTCATCCTCATCTTTTTCTACAATGAATCCATTAAGCAAATTTTGAACCGACTCGATCATACCCCCATGATTAAGCACAATAACCGGCTTCTTCAGCGCCATAGCCTCAAGTATCACAATACCAAAGGTCTCTAAAGGATGATCACTTAAAAAAACCAAGACATCGGAGTGGCTCACGATATCAATAACTTGGTATCTTGGCACTTCGCGAGTAAAGCTGACACAATCTGTTAGGCCATTTTTTTTTGCAAGTCCATTTAAATAATCGTAACTAGGACCTCCGCCCACAAATATTGTATGCGTTCTTCTAGCCAGTTCTATATCATTACTCAACACATCGATTAACTTATCCTGACCTTTCTTTGGTACTAGCCTCGCCACATAAGCTAATACTGTTGCAGAAGACGATATATTGTATTTCTCTCTAAATTTGCGCTTCGCAACCTCTTGATCGAGACGATCTTCACTCATTAACAGTGGCTCAATTCCGTGGTGGACTACATCCGGCTCAATATTAAATTTTATAAGTCTGTTTAGCTTTCGCTTTGTATAATGGCTAACGCAGATGATTTTATTGGCTGAATAAAAAAATTTCCGAATACGCCTTTTATTTACCAGCACTCTCGCCTTCCACTTATTGTTGGTAAAGTAATAGTCCATGTCATCGCCATGGATAGCGATACTGTAACTTGGCAGTTTCTCAATTTGGCTACGGTGACCGACCACACAGCTGGTAAAAT
>JANQMK010000049.1 GCA_028280085.1 Pseudomonadales bacterium | reverse complement strand
TTTTTACCATCAGTGACACTGGTGCGACGCCAATGACCATTGAATTAAATGGCGCTAGGCTGAGTACGCTTGGGGTTTCGCCAACCGCAAATGGTATAGCAGATGCTATTAATGCCAGCTCTTTATCAAATTCAGGCATCTTTGCCCGTAGTGATGGGACCGACGTAACGGTCACTGCGGTTAAAGGCGATGATCTCAATTTTAGTGTGGCTGGTGATGCTGGTGATGCCCTGAACTTTACGAGCATTAATGGCGGCACCGTAACCTCTGCCCTCACCGCGGCGGGCGCTGCCTTGGTGAATGGCACGGTTGGTGGCGTGATAGAAGTTAATATGTCAGCTGGAGTCACCTTGACAACCAATGGTGCTGGGGTTGCAGGTGGTAGTTTATTTGCTTTTCCTACGCCGGTAGGTAGCTCCATTTTTCGCGGTTATCAGGCGACGATTAAAGGTTCGCCGGATGCCGGTGATGAATTTAGAATTACTTATAATAGTGATGCTGCCAGCGACAATCGCAATGCACGTAAAATGGTAGATTTGCAAACGGATAAGACTGTCGCTGGCAGCACGCTAACAATTAGTGATGCCTACGGCGAGCTGGTTGAGGTTATCGGCGCTCAAACCAGTCAGGCCAGAATCGATGGGGAGGCGGCTGAGGCCTTGTTGCGGCAAACAGAGAATAGTCGCGATGCAATATCGGGTGTTAGTTTAGATGAGGAGGCTGCCCTATTGATTCAATTTGAACAGGCCTACAATGCTTCTGCCCAAGTGATTAGCATTTCTCGCAGCATATTTGATTTGTTGCTTGATACATTCCGCTAATGGATTGAGTGTTATCTCAAAATCTCGGTATGTTTAATACAGTAGGAGTTGTCTGATGAGAATATCGACCTTACAAGTGTTCAATCGCGGAGTGAACGATCTGCTGAACGCGACTGAGGATGTAACGAGAACGCAAAATCAAATCTCAACAGGTAGGCGGATTATCACGCCTGCGGATGACCCTGTAGCATCGGCTAAGATACTTAAACTGAACCAAGAGAGTGCCTTGATAGAACAGTATATGGATAACATAAATTCTACCGAAGCGCGACTTAGCATAGAAGAAACCCAGCTTGATGCCGTGGGGAAAATAGTGAGCCGAATGCGAGAGGTGGCAATTATTGCTGGCAACGGTAGTTTTTCTCAGGAGGATCGGAAAGTCCTAGCGAGTGAGATGGAAGAACGTTTAGGTGAGCTAGTCAATATCCTGAATGCGCGCGATGCCAGTGGGCAGTATCTGTTTGGTGGTTATAAAAGTGAAGAGCCGCCGTTTGTTGATGTCGGGGACAGTCATTATGTCTATGTCGGTGATGAAGGACAACGTGAACTGAGCATTGCCAATGGCTCAACCATTGCAGTTGGTGATAATGGCAAAGATCTATTTGTCGATATTCCCAGTGCGCACAATACATTCTATACTTTTGCGAGTTCAGGCAATAGCGCAGCGCCACCGGCAGCAATATCAGTGGGTGAAATAACCAATCAAACAACCTATGATGCCTTTTTTCCAGAGGATATCGTGGTTACATTTAACGACCCTCCGACTACCTTTAATGTAACGCGTAAATCTGATGGTAGGGTGATAAATTCAATGACTCTAGAGACCTATGTACCAGGTCAAGATATTACCGTAGAAGGGGTTACTTTTAATATTACTGGCAGTCCAGCAAGTGATGATAAGTTCACTATTAAATCGAGTAGCAAGCAATCCTTGTTAGCTACAGCGCAGAAATTGATGTCAGGACTAGATAGTTTGACTGACAGTACAGCAGATAAAGCTAAGCTTGATGAGCTACTGACTAAAAGTCTCGGTAATTTTTCTAATGCCGAAACACGCTTATTGGAAGTACGCAGCCGCGTCGGCCATCGCCTAAATACGTTGGATAGCACGCGTTCTTTACATGAAGAACTTAGTATTTCCAACGAAAAAATTCTGTCAGAGATTCAAGATCTTGATTATACCGAAGCAATCACCGCATTAAACCTACAATCTATTGTGTTACAAGCTGCGCAGCAGAGTTTCACCAAGATCAGTGAGTTGACTCTGTTTAACTTTATTCGTTGACTAGAGTACCTCCGCGGCGTTTTCTCGCTATTCAGAGGTGCCCATTATTATTGAGAGGTGCTCAGTATTTCAAGCAAGGGCTGCAGTTGTTTTTCGTAATGCCTCCAGCGTTGGATAGCGTGAGTATAAATAGGTTGCCTAACTTGCATAGCACTAGCGGTGGCAACTGATCGCTTAGATTTGTAAAATGTTAAACAGTCTGTTTCCATTTCAAGGTTGCAATAGTCTAATATGCGTTGGGTTTCCCCCGCTTGATCTTGTACCACGGCTTCATAAGATACATCCAAAATTTTGCCGGGAAACATCTGATGCCAATGATTCATTAATCGACAATAAAGTTGATGATAGCGCCCTAACTCTTCTAAGCTATATGAAAAATTTTGCCCTTGGCTGAACAAAGTTCTATAGCACGCAAAACAAGTATCAATTGGATCGCGTTGGCTATGGATAACTTTTGCATTTGGAAACAGCTGAAAGATAAAAGCGATAAATAGAAAGTTGTGCGGCATTTTATCGGTAAATCGACCGGGCTTAAGAGTTTCTTTGACGCTATCGATATAACTATCAGCTAGTCGGCTGAGGTCACTTGCAGTTAGTTTGGCTAAGCTATTGGGATAGCGCAGGGTTGGATTGTCGGTTTGGTTAAGGTTGCTAACAATATTACCTAAACTATAAAGCTCGCCACCACCTTGAATGCTGGAATGGCTTGCGATTATTTGTTCAATTAGTGAAGACCCAGACCGAGGCATGCCAACGATAAAGATAGGTGCGTCTTGTCGTTGCTGATTAACGGCCATTGTATCGACGTATGCTTGGTTAAAGGTAGCGATGGTTTCATTAATATAATTCTCTTCTGCGGTTATATCGTAGTCGATAGACTTGCGCTTTTGCAGATTAGCATCTCGTAAATGGAGAAAGCTTTTATTGTACTCTTGCCGCAAATCGTATGCGTGCGCTAGGGTAAATCCCAAGTAGATACGATTTATTGGCGAGGTTGACGGCGCCATGAGTTGGGATTCCATCGCGCTGATGTCGTTGTTATCGGGTTGGTGATTAAGCGTCATTAAGTTGTAGCGTGCAATGACCATTGTCGGGTCTTGTGACAATGCTTGCAGAAAGACCGATTTAGCCCGTTCTAGTTCTCCTGTAGTACGGTAGAGATTACCAAGCTCAACCAGAATACCACTGTTAGAGGGTTGCAGTTTATGGGCGGCCTGCAGTGCGTTGATGGCTAGGGCGTATTTGCGTTGGGAAATATAGATAGACCCCAGAAAAATATAGGCGCTAACATAATTTGGATTTAAATTAATCACTGCTATGTAACAGGTGAGAGCATCTGTTAAGTTGCCCTTGGTACGGTAACATTGACCCAAATTAAAGATAGATTCTGCGAATTGGGGGTTTTCTTCAATATTTTGATTGTAAATTTCTATCGCTTGATCGAGCGCGCCCAAATTGAAATAGATTGTCCCCAGGTTGTCACAAGCCATGCTTTTTTGTGTTGCGTTGTTGGCATGTCTCACAGCGGATTTAGTGTAGTCGATGGCTTGATCAAAGCGCTTTTCATGGGCGGCTATTAGACTGAGTTGAAAGTACGCATCGAAATGATTAGGCACCGTTTTAAGTACCTTTTTATATAAGCCTTTTGCTTTATCATACTTTTGCGCTTGGCTTAGACGTGCTGCCTTACTAATCAGCTGATCGATGCTACTCGAGCGAGACATGGAACATCCTTTTCACTACCAACAGTCCCCGGGCGGTAACCTTTGCCCGTATTTATTAGTGTAGGTGAGGAACTAGTCTGATGTGATTTTACTCTGGGTCTTTTTTCATCTTATTATAATTTATTTATCATAACGTGCTGATTTCCTATTAAAGTAAGCTATTAATAATGAACGTGTGCGGTATGACGTAGGATTTAAGCTGAATGGCTTCAATGACTTAGCTGGTATAAATATTGCTGAATCTAGTGTAAAACTGATCATCGCAACCGTGACAGCCTGGTTTTTGACGCATTAACTTGTCAGGCCGGATTAAGAAGTAAGTGAAGTAAGTTAAGCAATAAGACATAGTTGGCCGGTTTGCTTGCACAGTTTATTGAGACAAGTGACGTCTTTTTTAGGAGTTCAATAGGTGTGAGTATCGAGGGGTGTAATTGGCATAGACGCTGGAAGTTGCCGTTTCATGCTGGTGTCGGTAAACGTGTTATCGTTGTACTACTGGTGTTTAGTTTGCTGACCTCCTGTTTAGGTGGTAGTGACAGCGAAAATAGCTCTGTTACACCAACGACCAATGCTACTGAACAGAATAGTGTGGAAGAATCAACCGCAGATCCTTTCCCGCTTGGCGTAACCGTAGCTTCTCCGTTAAATGTGAGTGTTGACACTGGTGCCGATACGTCAGTTCAAGTTATCGTAGCTGAACCTATCGAAAATGATCCGCAAATGGAAAAACGTTTAGTCCATAGCAAAACAACACTTGATAGAAACGCAATGGCAGAAGGCTTTCCTGTTTCTATTTACCAGACAATGGCTAGTACTTTATCAAATGTTATGTCTCGCCAGTTATCCATAAGAGATGGATTCATCCCCGCTGACTTCTATACTGACGTTGAAGATGCAGCTTGCTATGGACCGCAGTTGCTATATCACAACCATGTAGACGGCGAAGATGGGGCGCCAGCGACAGGAGATAGTTTTGCATCTATCCCCGCAGGTGATTTAGGTCTTTGGCAAGTCACCAATGGTTCCACTGGTGAGGCTTGTGTCGTCGCTCAATTTAATGCGCGTATGGAGGGAATCCAACGCAGGTCTCATGCCGGCCTGGCCAGTATTGCCGGCGTTATTGCGTTGTACAAAGCGAATAACTCCGGCGCTATCTGGCCAAATGCTATCGCGGTGGGGGATAGTGTCAACATGACGGCAAGTTTTAACGCACAAGGTATAGCAG
>JANQMK010000038.1 GCA_028280085.1 Pseudomonadales bacterium | reverse complement strand
TGACAGGCCCGCTTGATAAGGCGCGGTATCGCGGGTGTCATTAAATGGACCAAAATCATTAACTACCTCATGGTCGTCCCATGTGAAGTAATAAGGCGTCGTTGTCATTAGTTGCCGAAACCCTTCGTCTTCACGTGCATATTTCCAATGAGCCCAATAGTTTGTTAAATCGTGTGATTTTTCAAAGTGGCCGACTATTTGTTCATTGCCATACTTGCCGATCGCTTTACACAATCCGTCGGCATAAATCATATCACCCAGACCAATAAAAAAGTCAGGTTGCTTAGTATTGATAATATTAAAAATTGGAAATCCTTCCTGCTTGTGACGACAAACATTTTGGCCCGCTAGATCACCGCTAAAACTAAAGGTAACGGCAGCGTGCTGATCTCTAGGTGGTGCGGTATGAAAGTAACCGGCAACCGTATTGCTACGTCGATCTGCTCGTTGTGCCCAGACAGAGAAGTGGTACTTCGTATCAGGCATTAAATCACTAATGAAGACTTTGGCCGTGAAATCATTGTCTGGGTGAAAATTTGCGGTATAGGATGATGAGATGCCGTCGATCTTGACTACCATTTTGGCCGTGGTATTTGCACGTGCCCAGATGACGGCTGTAGTGGAGGTAACATCACCTGTACTAACCCCATGTGTAATAGACAGTTTATCAGATATCACCAGCGTTGAGGTATCGACTATCGATTGACTACAACTAGTGAGCAGAGCCAATAGGCAAACAGCAACAATAGAATTAACTGACGTCATAAGCTGATATCCAATCTAATTTGCACCCCAAGCCGTATATATCACTGCCGTGTTACATCCTAGTGACAGCTACATGTGGTGATAATATCGTAACCACAAAAAGGGCAGGGGCGTATCAAACTGTGGTTAAGCGCGTTGAGCAAACCACCAGTTGTCGTGTATTTTTAAGTTAATGGTGTAGTGTACAATCGCCTATAAATTCTTTTATTTTTGCGGGTTTTGTTGTGGGCATTACCGCTGGTATTGGCGAACCTCGGCTATACAAAGCTAACCCTCCGCTAGGTTCAATTGAGCGCTTGGTTGACCTACTTATTCCATGGCTAAAGTATGTTTTCTTTTGCTTCCAAAATTACCTGACTTTTACTTAAGGCACCTCTGAATAGCTTTTTACATTCGCTTTGTACTAATCTTTCTAGTGTATGCCAATCCAAGTTTCGACCTGTCTTTGCAGAGATTCTATAAAGCCCTTCATTGGGCTCACTAACCGCTAAAGATACACTAGTCTTCGGCAAATCATTAAGGGGCGAACAACTGCAGATTGAAATAAAAACTAGAAAGCACGTTAATCTCATGTCACTACCTTATACCAACCTTTGGATCGAGGGAACTACTTTGTTGGCTAAATATTCTTGTTATGTTTTAGACCCTATTGCATGCTTGTACAATATATTTGTACAGATTAGATGTTAGTATTATAGAAACCGTTAATATAAGTGAGCTCAGAGCTAACCTATTAAATGACCTTAAAAAAGCCCAAGATGGTCATGAGATTATAGTTACCTTGCATGGTGAAACATAACACTTTAGCTATGTGCCGTTCTCTCCCTCGTTAAAACTGATGGCATCTTATGCTGTCCTGATTTAACGAGTCATCTCACGTAATTGAGTTAGGGTTTCTTCCACTTTCGGTAGTGGGCGAACGCGATACAGTTCCTCGACGATTTCAAGCGCCTTTTGTCGTTCCGATGCATCTTCCATATAGTTCAAGGCAATTTGGTATAACTGGCTATAGCTTGAGTTAAAGTCATTGCTGGTTTTTGCCGACGTAAAATAGCTTTCAATAGCATTATCTTTTCCTTTTTCGATATGGGTACGGAGTGCATACAGATACTGATTCCTGGCTCGTATATATGCCTGTAAGCGTCTACTAAAAACCGAATCATGGTTGTTGCCAATTATTTCCTGACCAATATGGATTTCATATTGGTCAAGTAACCTCATGAAACGGCCATAACTTTGACTGGTTCGCTGGTAGGTACATAGAGGTGATTGGTAGGAGATGATGGGAAAGGTGTCATGATTAATTGGCGCGTTGCCGGCAATTTGCTGCAAAGATATGTTATCAAGTAATAAACTGGAAAACAGGTCAAAGTCTGTCCTCAACAAGGCGCGTGCCAACCGCCGTTGCAGATTCCTGTCGTTTACTCGATTCTGTAAATAGCCGGCTTTGAGCTGTTTTGTATCAATGCCGGTTACTAATCCCAGGGTGGGATAATTGATATTATTGCTGGATAAGACCAATTTAGCGTTTGGAAATACACTCAAAAATGTCTGTGTGATCACAGCGATCATTTCTTCATTAAGCTGGTGGAAGGGCAGCCAATGGCAGAAAATGCCACCTGCTGCCAATCGCATTTTTATGGCTTGGTAGTGTTCTTGGGTAAACAATAAGCCCGCTCCATCCCGTGAGGGATGAAATAGATCCGCAATGATGACGTCGTACTGCTTATCCTTCGTGCGTACGAAACGGCGCGCATCGGCGGCATAGAGTTGCACCCGAGGATTTTTGTGTGGTGCACGGTTAGCGGGAGAGAAGTACTCCAGTAGTTCAAGTGCCTCCGGTACCAATTCAACGGCATCTATCTGTAGATTTTTATAACCGGTCGCGGCACCCATTGTAACGCCACTCGCGACCCCCAAAAATAGCGAGTGTTTCGGTGCTGGGTGGAGTAATAGGGGGATATGGGCCTGCCGGCGTTGAAATAGCTGCGCCTCTATCGATGTGCCACCCATTTGATACCGGTTGTTGATACGAAGGTTACGATGTGAAGCCTTTTCGACGACGGCGGATGTGGCGGTGACGCCTTCACGATAATCCAGTAATCGTTCATTGTCTCGCAATGTCACGATCTGCAACGCGGGAGTTAGGTATATTCCCATTGCAATCGCCAGTATCTGTAATACCTTATCACGTGATGTCTGTACTAGCAGTAAGTAACCGATGACAAGTGAACCGAGTGCCCATTTGGCTCCAACCAGGGGCAGTAGAATCAATCCGTAAAAACTGGGGGCAAGCGCCCCGCCAAGGGTGTTGATTGCCAGCGCTTGGCCAAGCCCCTGTTGCTTGTCTCTGTGGGCTTGGGCTAGTAACCCAAATGTAGCGCCCATAAGTAAAGAAGGTACAAAAAACACCGCCAAGGCCAAACCCATTTCAGAAATAAACACCGCTACGGCGGTGTCGCCCAGAGTTATCCGAAGAAATCTATAGAGAGGTTCGGCGTAGTACAGCATGACAAGCCCAAGCAGGCAACTGTAGGCCAATAGTGTCAACAAGCGCGGCAGCCAAACATTCAGCGTCATCTGGCCGGCCCGACGGTGATAGATTATGGCGCCAATAGTGCTAGCGATTAGGTATACGGATAGGGCCGTTGCAAAACTATAAAGTGTGCCCTCAAACACCTGAGACATAATACGCACACACAATATCTCGTAAGCGATGCCAAATAAACCTGTAAAAAACAGCACTGCCATCAGATAGTCATTGTTGCATGACGGCAATGAACCAGACTTGTTCCGGTGGGAGGTGCCAGAATTTGCAGGGCAGCTGATAGCGCCAGCATCGCCGGATAAAAACTTAGTTAAAACTAAAGTCGCAATAGCACAGAATAGGTTAATCCCCATGAAGATTACTAGGCTAATCGATTGGCCAAACTTAGGCATTAACCAAAATGTTCCCAACAAAACTCCCACAACGGCGCCCAGGGTATTCATGGCATAGGCGCTACCAACGACAGGAGTATTCCCTGCATGCCGTGCGATGGCTTGTTCCATAGCCGGTAGGCTTGCGCCCATGGCAAAGGTGGCGGGAAATAACAACAGTGTTGAAAACAAAAATGCGGTGAGCCAATGTTGAGATTGCGGAGCCTCAATGCTTAGCATTGCACTAACGATGTCTGATAGAAAGGGTTGTAGCAACAACAGGATAAGTACCCAGACTGCGATGCACAACTCCAGCATGGCATACCAGCTTTCTGGTCGTTGGCTTAGCTTTATTCGCTCATGGAGGGTGAATGCTCCGGCTGATAAGCCAAAGAAGAAAGCGGTCACGACGGCAAACAGGCTGGGTATCTCATGTCCGAGAGCAACCGCGAACATCTTGGTCCAGATAGTCTGGTATGCAACACCCGCAGCACCTGATAGTATCAGTAAACTGTAATATAAGTGGTATCCATGCATATATTTATCATACAAACTTTTTAATTACTTTTACCACACCGGTAAATACAACTAGGGAACCTCTGAATAGTAGGGAGATACTTCAGGCTTTTTGTATGGTACATAACCATTCAAGGTTGCTTTGGATTTGCCTGCTGAAGTGTCAGTGAGAATAGCATAAATGTTATGTTATAACATAACATTTTAACGAAGAGCCTGCCAGTTCC
>JANQMK010000020.1 GCA_028280085.1 Pseudomonadales bacterium | reverse complement strand
TGGCACCCAGCGTTTACCACGTATCATCGGTGCCGCCAATGCATTACCCCTGATGTTGGAAGCCAAACAGTTATCGCCTAGCAAAGCCCATGCCCTCGGCATTATTGAGCAAATAGTGCCTCAAGACCAATTACTCGCAACCGCTAAAGCCCTCATCACTAGCGGTAAAGCACGCCATATACAACCATGGAACGAAAAGAAATTTAAAGTTCCAGGCGGCAAACCAACTGACAAAGGTGCCGGCCATGTTTATGTCGTCGGCAATGCCATGCTAAGAAAACTCACCTACGGCAACTACTCAGCACAACTCTACATTCAACGTTGTGTCTTTGAAGGCCTTATGGTGCCCTTTGATAAAGGTCTGCGGGTTGAGTCGCGCTATTTTGCCAAGCTTTTAATGAGTCCGACAACGAAAAACATGATTCGCTCCCTATTTCAGTCATCTCAGGAATTATCGAAAGGTGCGCACCGACCAAGTCATATCGAAAAAAGTAACTGTGAAACTGTCGGCGTCTTGGGTGCGGGGATGATGGGAGCTGGCATCGCCTATAGTTCAGCAAAGGCAGGCATCAACGTTATACTGCTAGACAGCTCCCTTGAGAACGCCGAGAAAGGCAAAGCTTACTCAACAAAGTTATTGGACAAAGCCATTGAACGCGGCAAAACTACAGAAAACAAAAAAACAGAGCTATTAAATAGAATCAAACCAACGACTGATTATGCTGACCTGGCGCCATGCGACCTTATTATAGAAGCGGTTTTTGAGGACAGATCAGTCAAAGCAGATGTAACCGTGCAAGCAGAACAAGCTATTAGTGAAAATTGTATTATTGCATCGAATACCTCGACCCTACCTATCACAAGCCTAGCAGAAGCATCAAGTCGACCCGAAGATTTTATTGGCCTACACTTTTTCTCGCCAGTCGATAAAATGCAGTTAGTCGAAGTTATCAAAGGTAAACAAACCGGCGAAAAAGCTTTAGCCGTCGCGCTAGACTATGTGGCGAAGATTCGCAAAATACCCATCGTTGTAAATGATAGCCGTGGTTTTTATACCAGTCGTTGCGTCGGTTACTATATTAGCGAAGCAGTAAATATGCTTGGCGAAGGTATAAAACCAGCCTTAATAGAAAACGCTGGCAAAATGGCAGGCATGCCAGTTTCGCCCTTATCACTCAACGATGAAGTATCGCTTGAATTAAGCAACAAGATCCGCGAGGCAACTGAAAAAGATCTAGGCGCTAACTATAAGCAAAGTGATGGTGATAGGCTGATAAAACAGATGGTAGAGGAATATGGTAAATTGGGTAAGAAAGCCAAAAAAGGTTTCTACGACTACCCTGAAGGTGCCAAAAAACGACTATGGCCAGAACTCAGCAATATAGTTAAAGTAGCAGATCAGCAACCCGATGTAGAAGAATTAAAAAAACGTTTTCTTTATATTCAGGCTCTACAGACTGCCCGCTGTTTTGAAGAAGGCGTGCTCACGGATGTAAGAGATGCTGATATTGGTGCTATATTCGGTTGGGGCTTTGCGCCTTTTACCGGCGGACCTTTGTCATTTATCGATACTACAGGCACGGCAAAATTTGTCGAAGAGTGCGATCAACTGGCAGAAAAATATGGTGATCGTTACAAGCCAACTCCCTTGTTACGGGAAATGGCTGAAAAAAATGAGACCTTTTACAAACGGTTTAATCCAAAAAAACTAGCAAGTTAATTACGTCATGTGCATTACTTGATTGGCTCAGCTTGCGCTATTGCCCGTAACTTGTGCTCGAGGGTATTACGGGCAATATTATTTACTGATCGTTTTTTATAGATTGCTATACCGTTTGCAAGATGCTTTCGGTCGACTTAGGTTAACTATCTATGTTCTATATTAAACTATACTAGAATCTATAGTTACTAATAGAATAGTACTTTGCTAATGAGTAGTAATGTTTTCAGGGGGCTTTTGGGGAATCTTAAGGCACACACTACAACCCTTATTTATTGCTGTATCGACTACGAGCTTGCCACCAACGCTTCTAACAAAATCATTAATTAACAAGGTACCAATACCCGTTCCCATTTCTCCCTTAGTACCTGTGCTACTATGTAGACTGTCTTCATAAAAGATCTGCTTAGCTAATTCTGGCTCCATACCAACACCTTGGTCGGTAACCGTAATATGTAGCTCGTCTTCCTGTTCAGCTATCGTCACATTGACATCGCTATCAGCGTGAGAAAATTTTATCGCATTGGAGACAAGATTATGCAAGGCAGAATGCAGTAGACAACGATTCGCCACAATAGACACGTCAGTGGGACAATCCAAATGCAGTTTAATACACTTACTGTTTGCAAGGTACGTCATCTGATCATCAATATCATCACAAATATCGCGTAAGGTTAGGTTTTCGCATTTGCCCTGTTTATCTTTCAGTTGATTACGAGACCAATCTAGTATTGATTCAAGTAGTGCATGAGCATCTTTACTAGCATGTTCAATCCGATCAGCCGAATCAGCTATTTTTTTCCCATCGAGTTTTTTCACCCGGTCTTTTAGTACCTGAGCAAAACCAGTTATAACCATAAAAGACGATTTGACATCATGCGACAGCATCGCCAATAGGCGCTCTCTCAAATCACTCATCTTTTGTAACTTTATCGAATGCAGGCGCAACTCGAGTTGACAAGAAATCTGTCTACCCAATGCTTGTAACGCCTGCTGCTGCCCCACTGTAAGTTGACGCGGCTCGCGGTCGATCACACATAATGTCCCCACGGCATAGCCATCTTCTGATACTAAGGGCGTACCTGCATAAAAACGAATAGTCGGCCCCCCAGTCACCAATGGATTATCGGCAAAACGCTCATCTAATAAAGCGTCTTCCACTAAAAACAGTTCACGCTCTAATATAGCATGGGCGCAGAATGCCAAATCACGATGAGTCTCTGAGGCATCCAAACCGATTCGGGATTTAAACCACTGCCTTTCAGCGTCAACTAAACTCACCAATGCAATTGGCGTCTGGCATATTTCAGAGGCTATTTTTGTCAGATCGTCGTAACATGATTCTGGGTCAGTATCCAATATGCCGTAACTGAGCAGCTTGTCCAAACGATCAGTTTCTTGAGCAGGTAATGGGGCAATTTTCATAAAACGAAATCAGATTTGTAGTTACTTATAAATAAAGTATAGCTGCTTTCCAATGAAACTCATGCTGGCCGTATGAGGTTATCTCATTGGTAGAGATATCTCATTTGGCTCTGCTAGTTAACGAGGTAATCCTTGAGTCAGCTATATAGAACCAAAGCGTTTATAAGATAATTTTATATATCGGCTAATTTTCCATACGTACTATATAGCCTTGGGTGCTAACTAATAAAACCTCTTAAAGACAAGCTGAAAAGTGCTATAGCAACTCAAGCTAGATCCTGACCTATTAAGCACCCTCTATGTAATCTAGCCATTCAACTTTATCACCCGACGATAGCCCCGCCGTGGTACCCACATCCTCAACCGGCGGTATATCAAGATTGATCGTTTCGCCAGGCGGCGAAAGCGTAACGTCTGTTTGATATTCAGCGAGTATAAGACCACCGCTTAGCTCAGTTTCAGCCACAAACAACGATACCTCGTTACCATTAACGGCAATCGCCGAAACTGTCCCCTCTGGTAGTAGCCCGATTGACTCAGGAGCCGCCACCGGACCGCCGATCCTACCCTCTACCAAGGCTTTAGCATTTACCACCCACTCGGCTATATCATCTTCGGTCATCACTTCAGGGAACGAAACAAACACACTTTTGATGGCAATCCCCGAAGTGCTACTTCTCACATCAATAACAACGACTTTATTATCTTCGGGCAAATGGTAGTGCGTCGTTACCCCCCCGGTTACCGGGTCATTAGCCAGCGTCACTTGCACACTGTCATCACCTAAAGATAGGATCTTACTCGACATATCTTCGTTTGCCGCTTGGCGCTCAGCATCATTTGCGGCAGAGTTGTCACTATCGTTATAGCTACAGGCGACCAAGGCCGCCAACATCCATATAAATATTATTCTTTTCATCTTATCTTTCCTACTCACTTGCGTTTGCGGCGGCTTGTTGTTCTTGCCAGCCCTGTAAGTCGTTTAATGCTATCCGCGCCACCTCGGTATAACTATTATTTGCGGCAACCAAATCAATTAAAATGGATTCTAGTGATTGAGAACCATTCACCCCCATTAGACGAACAACTCGCTTTTTACGTTTTTCAAACGAGTCAGCGGTAAAGCGATTATTGGGAGTGCTTAATGCGCTGAACACTTCCATATTGTTGTATACTGATAATAACAGTTCAGCGCCTTTTTCTGATCGCTGTGAAGCAATGGTTTCAAGAAGAAACATATCAGTCTCGATGAGTCCTTTCAATTTCGGGAATTGATTACTAACAGCAAGATCAAACAATGCAATATCAAGCGCATCGCCATAGACTTCAAATTTTTCTCGCAAGGTAAAACCCAGATGTCCAAGAAGCCCTTGTAATTGTCGATACTGCCTAAAAGTTAGATTGTCTGCATCGTGTTCTGAAACCCACGCTTGTATGTCATCAAGCAACTGCCCTTGTAAATTTTGATCAACGGCTAGTGATTTCCAAGGGTGGTTGCTGGTATCGATCTGCGCTGGTGCGGCTTGTGCAATCACAGCTTGTTGATTTTGCACTTCAGCTCGTTGTAACGCCTCTTGCACCTTGGCTCTAACACTTGCAGGTACTTGGTGTAAGTTTTCTTGTGTAATTTTATCGCCTGCCCTTAATTCAGCATTTGCATTATGGATAAAAAGGCTTGCGACAATAGCTATAAATAATTTTGATTTAGCCATTATGTTAAACCTCTTTCTTAGTGATTAAAATCATACGCATAGATATCATTACTTGTGCCATCGAAAGTCACCTCACCGCCAGTGATAATACCTTTATTTTGTAATGAATTACAGTTATCGCTAGAAAATAGATGTCCTTTCCCATTGCATAAAACATTGCTATATCGGTCACCGCTGCATTCCGTCGAAGCATTTAAAAACAATCGTTGAGACTTACCAATAGCACTAGCAATCATTTTATCAAGATACTGCGGCCGCTGCTCGACCCGATTCGCATTAACAATCATCACATTATGACGTGCGGGCGGTGCAAGGTAACTAACATAATCGACAATTATATCAGGGTTGAATTCAAAAAAATAAGCATCTACTATCTGACCATCAATTGTTGGGTCATCGACAGCAAAAATATGGAGATAATGACCAGCATCGCCCGTAAAATTAGAGTTCGATGCCCAAATTTCCGCAAGCCCCTCGGCTCTTTCCCACAGCATACGACCATAAGCTTCTACGTTTGTGGTCGCTCGAATGTAGCTGCCAGCTTCACCATTAACAACTTTATAATCAACCTGAAAGTAATAGTTGGTGGCATTTTCAGAGGCGGGGTACATCGCAGATTCACATGTCGACGGGTTGGGATTCTCGAATGTTTCATTAGCTCTAAAGGAAGGCGAAGCGCAACCCCGCGGCATGTTAACATCCGCCATGCCCATATATTCAAATTGCATTATTGCGCCACCGTATTCAACAACGCAGCCCGCAAAAATTTCATCGGTGTTACCCCATGGATCGCGATTTTGAGCTACGTAACCTATAAATGGATTATCGATGGCACCTCGAAAAAGATGCTCGTCAATGGATGCCTCGTTACCAGCGCTGTCATAAGTATTGTAGAGAATAACACGGTGAACATTAGCACGCACTTGGTGTTTAGCTGTGACACCGTCAGCAAGTTTTATTGAGCAGTTAGGCGCTTCAAAAGGGTCACAGTGACTAAAGCCAATATCTCGTTCACCTGCCTTCATCGGCCATAACGTAGTAAAAGCGCGGCCTTTATAGGTATCACCAACGTTGTTATTTAAGTCATTTAGATCCACCCCCAAAACATAGTTTTTTGCTTTTTTAATATCATACATCGCGATGTTGAGAAAGTTAAATACTTTGCCATAATGGATTTTAAATTCATAATCAAAATAGAAATCGTCCATGTATGTGGCTTCACGTGGGAAGGTGATTTTTGTTACTTCAATATTCCCGGTGGGGTCTAGTACCAATACATCGAGCTTCTTTGTAACAACCTCGCCATCGGTTTTAGTAACTTCTATTTGATATTGAGCGCTATCCGGCGGTGTTAAATCGATCGAGCCGATTAGTTCAACGGGCAATTGGTAGGTACCATCTATCTCAACTAACTTAGCACTCTTGGCGCCTTCAATTGCCTTGACATCCCAAGAAAGTTTTACTTTTTGGTTAGCGCCTTTTATAAGAGCATGTTCTGGTGATTTAGTGAAACTAATTTTTGACGCCTCGCAGGCGAGCGTAAATAGTACGATCATTCCGATCGCACTAATCCTTTTAAAAATCATTTTTGTCTTACTCCTAGCTTATCGTTTTTATTATTTTTATTATTACTACCCCCGACGCGTAAGGCGGTTAATTTATTTTTATCAATCCATGCGCCGCTCTGTATATTAATTTAATTATTATTCTTTAGTCTATGAAACCTTGCGCCAAAAAAACGGATTACGCGCCAATTTTAAAAGCAAGCACTAACTCTTGTATAGTTATATAGTCGTCCGCTGTTTAATTTAATAATTTCTTTATCCACGTGTTAACGCCGGTCTAAAAACACGGTTATCCTGAAACCTGTCACCTTGCTTTAATAGCTCGCAGCAGCAAGCACGATTTGATGCGTTTATTGAAAGTTACAATAATGAGCGTCCACATCCAGCAGAAGTGTATACAACCTTCAGGGCGACAATTCTTTTACCCTGAGGCGTTAGACTATCCATTTCATGACCGGACAATACAAGTGACACAATGCGGAAGAATCTGCATTGGTGGTCGCAAAATTCATTTTAGCACTGTGTTTGCAGGGCAATATGTAGGAAGCTGAGAAGAAGTTGACGACATCTGGCTTGTCAGCTTTATGGGGTATGATCTAGGCTATTTTGATCGGGAAGATAATCGGGTGGAGCCAATAGGAGATAAGCCCTTTGCTCCAAAACTGTTACCTATGTCTTCGGAACAAAGTGTTGCCCATGTGCCCGGAATGGATCAGATATTATTGGTCGGGGCGGCCGGATTTGAACCGACGACCACCACACCCCCAGTGTGGTGCGCTACCAGACTGCGCTACGCCCCGTATCAATTAGGCACTGTGTGCTCTTCGAGGCCGGGTATGATAACGTAAAGATAGTTAAGAAGAAACCAGAGGTGGTGATAACACTTGTTACTTTTCGTTCAACAACGATAACACTTCTTCTAAATCACTGATTAGTTGTGAAATAACAACTTGCTGGTGTGATTGGAGCTTGGTTGAGCCTGTGCCAGGGTCATTAAATTGCTGGCGCGCTCCACCTATTGTGTAGCCTTGATCATAGAGTAACGCCCTAATCTGGCGAACAATCATGACATCATCCCGCTGGTAATAACGCCGATTACCGCGACGCTAAACAGGCTTTAACTGCGGAAATTCTTG
>JANQMK010000350.1 GCA_028280085.1 Pseudomonadales bacterium | reverse complement strand
TTTGTTCAACCGCGCCATCTTTAATGGTGATAGGACTCTTGAGGGCTGCCGTTAAGCCGTAAATGATGCCCCCCTCTATCTGGGCTTTGACAATATCAGGATGTATAACGCGGCCACAATCGACCACGCAAACAACGCGCTTAACGTTAATGCGGCTCGTTCCATCAAGGTCAATTTCAACAATTTGCGTGACATGCGAACCGAACGAGCTGTGAGAAGCGACACCTTGAGCCGCATTGGCAAATGCTGGCTTTCGCCAATTCGCTCTTTCAGCCGCTAACCGTAAAGTGTTAAGCAAACGCGGTTTATCTACCAGATGTTTCTCTCTAAACTCAATCGGGTCAGCGCCCGCTGCCGCCGCGAGTTCATCGACAAAACTCTCTATCACAAATGCTGCGTGGGAATGCCCTACTGAGCGCCAAAAGCCAAGGGGAACACCAGCATCGTGGTAAACCGTATCCGTTGTCACATTGGGGACACGATAAGCTATTTCTGTGCCTTCCATCGTAGTTGGATCATATTTAGAATCCTCAACCACATTAGCCGCTGCCAGGCCCAGATTGCGAGCTACAGCTACCGGCACCCAACTCGGCAACGAGGCAGGAAAAGCCATGGGAGTAAAGTCAGCGGCAATACTGGGAGAGACCACGCGATGGTGCCATGACTCGACCATACCCTTCTGATCTAACGATGCCGATAGACGATGGTAGGTTTTTGGGCGGTAGAAATCGTGTCGCATATCATCTTCGCGAGACCAAACCACTTTAACTGGTTTTTTCATGCG
The DNA here is from genome assembly GCA_028280085.1 of Pseudomonadales bacterium. Classification (GTDB taxonomy): domain Bacteria; phylum Pseudomonadota; class Gammaproteobacteria; order Pseudomonadales; family JANQMK01; genus JANQMK01. The sequence continues at coordinate 10,630 of JANQMK010000350.1, read as the reverse complement.
TAACGATATGACGGCTGCCTCTCCGGCAAAATCTGGATAGGAACGGCGTCCAAATCCACCGCCCATTAGGGTCGTGTGCACAGTAACGGCTTGATAGGGCAATCCCGTATAGTAGCTGACGACCCCTCTAACGATATCAGGTGCTTGACTGGGCGCCCAAACTTCACAATGAGTCGATGTCGCATTAGCCGTGCAATTTTGAGGTTCCATCGTCGAATGGTGTAAGAAGGGGCAATCGTACTCGGCCACCACTTTCTTATCAGCATTGCTTAACATCTGGAAGGTATTGCCGAAGGAACTCACACGATGTACGTCACCGGTATCTAACGCTAAGCGTTGCTCCTCAGCAATGTTAGCCGAACTTACACCAGCATTTGGCCCCTTATCCCACGTAATATCAAGTTCGTTAGCGGCACTACGAGCCTGCCAATAGTGGTCGGCAACTACAGCGATACCACTGTGGATAGTAAAAATGTCCCGAACTCCTGCGCGTTGCTTAGCGTTATCTGCGTTAAAGCTCGCAACACTGCCCCCAAAATGAGGACAACGGACCACAACCGCGACAAGAGCGTTAGGTATACTGACATCAATACCAAATACGGCTTGGCCTGTACTCTTATCTTTGGCATCGCGCCGAGGAATAGATTTACCAATCCATTTAAACGTTTCTGCTGATTTTAAAGTGACCTTACTGGGTAAGGGTAACGTTTTAGCAATCCAAACTAAGTCGCCGTAGCTAATCTGACGATTCTGGCCTGTAATCTGGCCTTTAACATGTATCACGCCATTATTAGCTTCCAATTGAGCACGACTAACCTGCCACTTTTTTGCAGCGGCATTTATCAATAATTCTCTAGCAACCGCCCCGGCTTCTCGCAACGGCTGCCAACTGGTTCGAATACTAGTACTACCGCCAGTTAATTGGGCTGGCATCAACGGGGTCGGCAAATCTGGATTCTTATAATCACTATGAATACCCGCAAACTCAACTTCAATCGTATTGGGATCCACGTCTAATTCTTCCGCCAATAAGGTTGGCAGCGATGTATTTACCCCCTGCCCCATTTCGCTACGATCAAGCTGAAAAATAATGCGATTATCGGGTGTAATCTGCAGCCATGCATTAGGTTGCAAGGCACCTTCAATGCTATTCGGTACCTGCTGCCTAGTACAGCCAGGCAAATAGCAACCTAATACCAGACCACTGCCAATCACACCAGTTGATTTGAGCAGGTGACGTCGCGTGATCTTCATACGTTATTCTCCTCCACCAAATCGCCGTCCGGTAGAGTGGGGGCTTGCTGGTCGCCAGCATTAGAGGAATTTCTCGCTATTTCAGCGGCGCGATGGATAGCCTTTTTGATACGCGGATAGGTACCGCAACGACAAATATTACCGGACATAGCCGTATTAATATCATCATCAGAAGGTGCGCTATTGCCATTAAGTAGCGCGGTTGCCGACATAATCTGGCCAGACTGACAATAGCCACATTGTGGCACATTGCCTTCAACCCATGCACGCTGAACAGGTGTTAATTCTCCCACAGGAGACAACCCTTCTATCGTGGTGATCTTTGCCTGACCCAATGCACTTACCGGTAACGTACAGCTCCTAACAGCAACGCCGTCCATATGGACAGTACAGGCGCCACACAGCCCCATACCGCAACCAAACTTAGTCCCTAATAAATTAAGCGAATCTCTAATAACCCACAGCAATGGTGTGTCCGGGGAGGCATCTACCACAACATCGCGTCCATTAACATGTATCGTCAACATTTGCATCTCCCGGACTAGGCCATTAGTTATATTGCTCAGATGCTATCTAATTCAGCGGCCACCTAAACCTAAATAGTCATCATCTCATGGCAGCGAATAAAATGATTCAAGTACCAATCACGCCATAAGATACAGAATAACGGCAACCGCAACAACAAATGAAAAAGACTACAGTTTAAGCCGCTTGAAGATGGCTTCGGGCACCAGCTTAATGATGGTCATAATACCCCACCAAAACCACGGCAAGTACACCACATTACGTTTCTTATCGATACTTTGGATGATCCCATCGGCAATGTCGCCAGGAGTGGCCCACAGCGCGCCTTTGTTGGGAATATCTGCCGTCATGGGGGTATCAACAAAGCCAGGCTTAATTGTTAGAACTTGAACATTAGATGGGCTTAGTCGATTGCGCAACCCTTGTAAAAACACAGAAACCGTCGCTTTAGTCGCACCATAAATATAGTTGGATTGGCGCCCCCGATCACCTGCAACTGACGAAATAACAGCCAGAACGCCACTTCTCCTCTGCTCCATGTCATTGGCTAGCAAGGTAAGTAACGAAATAACACTTAGGGCATTTGTTTGAAATTCCTTTAAAGTATCCTGGTAGCTGAGCTCACATTGTTTTTGGTCGCCTAAAGTACCATGCGCAATTAATACGATGTCTATTTCACCTAGTGCGCGCTTTGCCTCTTCTATTACCGCCTCATGGGCACCACAATCAGTTAAATCCACAGCGCTGCTATCTACCAGGTGCGCACCTCTAACTTTCAAGTCGTCAACCATGGTATCGAGTTTCTGCTGATTACGCCCTACAAGAAATAATTTTTCACCTTTTTTTGCGTAGCGCTGCGCAACTGCCTCAGCAATAGCAGAGGTTGCACCGATTATAAGAACTCTTTTCACTGTATACTCCCCCCTTTATTTACCCCTTCTTGTACTCGACATTGTACTCAACATTATGCTCGACACAGTGCTCAACATAGCGCCCGACGACCGCAAGCATGCGGGCTTGGCGTAATCTATTGTTCACACCTGACTGTCATTGCTCCCCGGTCACTCTACGCCAAAAACTTGATGAAACATTTGGATCTTTTAGTTCAGCCAACTTTGTCCAGTTTGGATAGTATTGTTTGAAACCTACCGCTGACATATGAGCATCTTTCGCTGGATAAATAGCGCCATTAGCTTGATCAACAATATCGTCGAGTTGCGAAAACAGGCGCCTAGTCAACTCACCTTGATAAGGAAAATCCAACGCTAATGTCGCTCCTGAACGAGGAAAGGACAGATAGCCGGGTGACTCGACGTCACCAAATACCTTGAGCACGAGCAGGAATGAGCCCGTTCCCATCCGAGCGATAGACCGTAACATCTCCGCAATGGCATCAGGACTAGCGTTAAGCGGTATAACACACTGGTACTGCAAAAAGCCTTTTGGTCCGTATATTCGGTTCCAGTTATGGATGCTGTCTAGCGGATAAAAAAAACTATCGTGGTGGGCAATGCTATGTTTTGAGCGAACAAGTTGGCGATGATAATAAACAGTGTTAAATGCCCTTAGGCTAGTCTTATTAATCAATGAAATCGGGGGATCTAAAAAAACATTGAATTTACGTTCTGAATGACTCGGACAGCCCGCCTGTGACGGTGCATGATTGCCCCGCATAAAGTGCCCTCGACCAAGATTACGCCCGGTAGCTAAACAATCTACCCACGCCACGGTATATTCATAATCTTTATCTGAATCCGCCGACAACTGAAAAAACTCAGAGATATTACCGTACTTAATATTTTCAACATTGACCGCCGCATTTGGCACACGACGCATCTGTAACTCAGCCCACGTTATCATGCCGGTTAAACCCAAACCAGCAATCGTTGCTTTGAAATATTCAACATTCTCTTCTGGTGAGCACAATAGGCGTTGACCATCGCTACGCAACAATTCGAAACATCGCACATGACAGCCAAAAGTACCCGCACAGTGATGATTTTTGCCATGGACATCATTGGCAATGGCGCCACCTACCGAGACAAACTTAGTTCCGGGCGTTACAGGTAAAAACCACCCCTGCGGTACGATCAATGCTAAAATATCACTCAACAACACACCGCTTTCACAGCGCAATATGCCGGTTTCTACATCGAACGCAATAAAGTGATTCAGATACTCTGTACCAACTAGCACCCCTCCCTCATTCAAACAACTGTCGCCATAGCTACGGCCATTACCATAAGGCAGTACACTATCTTCGCACGTCGGCATATCGGTGTAGCGATCAACCACCACCGATTTAGTTTGTTTAACGTTAGGGTAACGTCCCCAAGAAAAATACTGTTGGCTCATAATCTTCAGTCAGTTGATTAAATCGATTAAATCGCGATAACAAAAACTAGTCCCATTAAAATAACCGTGATACGACTAATATTATCCGTCAGCGCGAAAACAATGGGATCATCATGCATTTCGCCTCGGTGAGCCAAAATCCAAACTCTACTCACCCAATACAACATGATCGGACATAACAGCCATATCGCCTCCGGTAAAGAGTACAAGGTTCTTATGGTGTCGCTATTTACATACAATGCCAAAACCAAAACGGAGATATAACCACTCGCATTGCCCATAAAATAAAGCAGTTCAATATCAGAAACTCCGTAGCCTCGACCACGCATTTTTTCTCCACCGCCGCCTTTTAAGCCACCCAACTCGGTACAGCGCTTTACAATGGCCAAACTGTGAAAGATAAATAGTGAAAACGCCAACAACCAAAATGAGGGTGCAACCTCTATCGCGGCTGCGCCGCCAATAATACGAATGGTATAAAGCATGGCCAATACAATCACATCAACCAATACCAGCTTTTTCAATTTAAACGAATAGGCGGTTGTCATCACATAATAAATCGCTAACACCACCATAAAATTAGTGGGTAAAAAGGCCGCCAAAATAATAGATGAGAGTAGCAAAATAGGCGCGAGTATTACCCCATTTAGTACCGGGATAGCACCCGCGGCAAAAGGTCGCAAACGCTTGGTTTTATGGTGACGGTCATCCGTCAAGTCCAGCAGATCATTTAACAAATAGACACTTGAGGCACACAACCCAAAAGCGAGAAAAGCCAACAATGCCTGAGCAACCAGTGGATAGTTAAACAATTGGTGAGCTGTCACGAGCGGCACTAAAATTAGAGCGTTTTTAAGCCATTGATGTAGGCGCATCGCCTTGACGTAGACTTTTATATTGGGTTTTTCTACCACAATATGTCGCTCTACTGTGGTAACCTCACCGGCTCTACGACAAAGCATCTCATCACTACTCACAACAATGGCGTTTGCCGCGGAACGCCAGACATCAATATCCGGGTTGGCATTACCAACATAGTCGTAGGCATTCTCGCCATAATACTCGACCAGCTTATTGCGCTTGTTAGTGCCGGACAGATTGTAGTTTGCCGTTGTTGCAATTACCTCGTCAAATAAACCTAGATGATCACTAACGGCTCTAGCATATCGATCGTACGATGCAGTTGCCAATACAATTCTTCTTCCCAAACGTCTTTGCTCTTTTATTAATGCAATCACGTCATCGTTATAAGGTAGCACCTCAACATCAATATCTACTCTTTCAGCAATTTCACGTTTTAAGGTGGCTTTGCCTTGTAACAACCAAATGAAAACGTTAATTAAATACAATGGGTTCTTTTTTACGAGGCCCAAAAAAGATTCAATCAACAGGTCAGTTTTAATCAACGTGCCATCGAGATCAACAACAAGTGGGTTGATAGATTTTTCAGTCATAGCTGCTAACCTTCCTCTTTAGCAGAAAATACTGGCAGGATATTGTTGAGGGCTAAACCGCCCATTGCAATGAAACCAATTACCACAGCAAACCACAGGGTAGCTATACGGCATATAATTGTCGCCGCTACTGCGGACGCGAGGTCTGCACCGATTGCTGTTAACAACAATCCCATCACCGCTTCGGTACCACCTAAGCCACCGGGAATAAACGATATAGCACCAATCAACACCGCAATAGAATAAATGCTGATAGCCAAAAAGACAGGGGCTTCAATATTTAAATAATTCAATATTAAATAAAATGCGTAACCCTCTGCCCCCCACGCGATAACCCCAAGTAGCAAACCACCATAAAGATATTTATTTTTTAGCAGCATAGCGGAAGATTTGATCATCTCAAGCAGATGCCCAGTGATGTCGGACAAACGACCAGGCAGCCTTTTAGCAATTCTACCAATTAAATCGATAAACGGTGGATAATGAATTAGCGGTAAGGCAACCAACAGTAACAATGATATTATCAATAAGATAGGAGAATATTCCTGAAACTGCAGAGCCACCATAACTGATAACAGCACCATAGCTATAAAATCCACTAAGCGCTCAACAAATAAAGTACTGATGCTGTGAGTTACTTTTACGCCAAAGCGTTGCAAATACAATGACCGAATTGCCTCGCCAGCCTTTCCGGGTGTGGTGGTGAGAGAGAAGCCGGAGACATAAATCGCAAGATGTTCCAACTTAGGAATAACGATACCACTGCAACCCTTGATATAACTTTCCCAACGAACAAAACGAACCAGATAATTTACTAATGATAAACCAAGCACTATGACCCAACCGGTAAAGGGTAACTTTTGAATCGCCGCCATCGTGGAATCAAAATCGCTAAATAGCATCGTAATGCCATACAAGCACATGGCCAAGATAACCGATACTAGCAAGGGTACCAAGAAACGCTGCATAATTAGCTACTCTAATGTCTGAACTCTTAATTCTTAACTTTTAACTTTCCACTCTAATTCGATGTCTATCGCATTATCATCATCGGTTACGAAGGTATGACAGCATCAGAACGGCTACTGTGCAAATTCAGTCCGCTATTGTGCATAAATCGACAATATTTACAATAGCTTAAGGGGCAATACCGAGGCCAAATTATGACATTGGACCGTTTTTGACACTAAATGTAGCCGCGTCTACCTAATAGTAAGCAAAGATTTAGTTTTATCTAGGGTTAATGCATAACAAATGAATCTAAATCTGATATGACAGGGGGTACTATTAGAACTATGGTTAAATTAAGTCTGGTCATTTTACTGATGTGTGAGAGGCAAAACACAGCGATGGTAAAACAATACGGGTTATGGATATTTTTCTGTAGCATACTCTCGGTGCACGTAACCTACTTTGCTATGCCGTTTATGATCGAGGCGAACCACACTATAGCAAATTCAGTTAACTGGTTTATAGTAACGTCATTGCTTTCAATTTCAGTCGCATTGGTTGGGATGACTTTTTGTATTCGCTACTTATTTCTCACCCGAAAAGCTCGTGATAAAAATGTTGAAGGCATTCGAGTAATTTTAACACTGGGAAGTTGTTGGTTACTGAGCGTTTTAGTCGCCGCCAATGGAACCACCGTTTTTTTCTTGTACCAAACCCCCATGTTAAGCATACCTTTTACATTAATGGGGCTTTATATACTTTGGTATAACTCTCCAGTTCGCCTTCCTAGTCAACTGGCTGCCATTAAGATCAAAGAAAACAATCAACAGCGTCGACATAATTAGAAAACGTCAGCAACATAAACAAGTCGTAAAGCTAATAACCACTTACTAATATCATTGGTATCTGTTTGTATTTCTTTAGCAAGTTACGCCCCAACAGAAAGATTGATTAGTTCTATAAAAAATAGTTATCAAATTAAAATCCTCTGAATATACTACTGAAAGCTAAGCATAAAAACGATATACTTATTGCATTTCCTCATTATTGAAAGGTTATCTAGCCGTGTATTCATCTTTCACACAATGAATATAGTGTTATAACAACTAGTGATACAATGCTTTTGCATTAAAACGCTGCGCTAGCAAACCCACATGATTTTTTTACGAGGTTTGCCATGATTAAAAAAATACTTCTCAGCCTGGCCTGTATTGGCATTATCATCGGTTTATCTGTTGCGGCAACGAGTTCATATGTCGTTTTAAAAGTTGCCCAAGAAATTGATAAAGCTGAAAGAAAATATTCAGGACCGCAAGTACTCGGCCTCCCTGACGGCTACAACCCAACTAAACCTATCGAGACCTATACCGGACCTCATCCGGCTAATATTACCCGGCCCGACGACCCCTTTAACTACCCTATAAAAATAGGTCAGATAGGCCCAATAATGCCCCTTATGAGACGTGGCGAACTTGAATACCCCTTTTTATGCCGCATTGAAAAATCATTACTTGGCCAGCCGATTATTGACAATCAAGAAGGCGCCGGCATGGCTGTTTTCCGTGAAAATGAGAATGGAGAACTCACACGCGAAATTGTGGGCTACAGTAAAGATTGCTTGTTTAAAACTAATGCGTGGTATTACTACAATCGCAAAGGCACAAGTAAGTTTTATGCATTGGAAGACTTTAGAGAAGGACATGAAATAGAAAAGATAACTATTAATGGAATAACTACTGACTTTATTGTCCGGGTAGAAATGGGAACAATTAACCGATTTCTCTATATGGTAGCTACAATTAAAAGCCCTGATGGCACAATTGAACAGCCCTCCAATACACTTTGGAATGAAAAGCTCATTTATAATTTTCGCGGTGGCGTTGGGGTAGGAAAAAGGCAGGGACGTATTAATCCAAGGAGTATACTGCGCGACAATTATTTGGAACTCAAACAGGGCTATGGCGTAGCCTACTCTTCTGCTAACCAAACGTCGATGCACTACAATATCTGGCTGGCAGAAGACACTGTCGCCAGAGTAAAGCGACAGTTTTCAGCACTCTATGGCACACCCATGCACACCATAGGCGTCGGTGGTTCAGGTGGCGCTATACAACAATACCTTATCGCGCAAAACAATCCAGACCTGCTTGACGCAGCCATTGCGGTCTATTCTTATCCTGATATGGTTACTCAAACCATCTATGCACTTGATTGTGATCTAATGGAATACTACTTTGACGTTACCGCAAAAAACATCTCATTCTGGAAAAACTGGAATAATCGGCGTCTGGTCGAAGGACTAAATTCTTTGACCAATGAATCTAACCCAATGGGGCAACTTCATTCAGTCATATCTTTAATGAAAGGCGAAATTCCCAATCTTTCCTATGGCGCCTCAGAATGCGCTAAAGGTTGGCGAGGACCCGCTCAAGTTATTCACAACCCAAAGTTCGCGCATTTCTCACCGCGGTATACGGAAACCCTACGTACAAAAGTTAACTGGACTCACTGGGATAACCTTAAGCAATTTTATGGAACTAACAAGAATGGTATTGCAAAAACAACATGGGACAACATCGGCGTACAGTATGGCCTCGATGCCTTACGCAAGGGAAAAATCGATATAGAAAAATTTATTCACTTAAACCAGCACATAGGAGGCTGGAAACAACAAGATCAAATGGATCAGCCGCGTTTATGGTATTTTAGTGGTAACTCGTCATTCAAAGATATCTCATTGTGGAGCCACCACAATATGAACCTAACGAATGGCAATGAATCGGTTGCACCAAGAACAGCAGGAGACGTAGACGCCATCAAAGCAGCCTACTTATCTGGCCATGTTTTTTTAGGCAAGGCTAACATTCCCATTATAGACTTACGCCATTACCTGGATTCTGAGCTGGACATGCATCACAGCTTCGCAACATTCTCTACTCGCAAACGCATGATTGAATTTTCGGGGCACGCAGACAATCAAATTATTTGGATGACCCAGAAACCACATAGACCTATTAACAACGCCGTCATAGCACTGGACAAATGGCTGGTTAATATAAAACAGCAGCCAGATAAGTCCGTCGCCGACAATCGACCACTCGAGGTTGAACATACCTGTTTTGACAGTGAGGAAAATGTGATTGCTAAAGGGCCTTCAGTTTGGGATGGACAATGGAATGGCCGGGCAACGGGGCGCTGCATGCAGCTATATCCGTCTCATGCTAGCTCGAGAATAATTGCCGGTGGTAAGATCAATGACGATGTTTTTAAATGTGCGCTGCAACCGGTAGAAGACGCTGTAGCTAATGGCACCTACGGCATTATCGATGTTACGCCCCATATCAACAGTTTGAAAAAGCTGTTCCCCAACGGAGTATGCGATTACCAAAAACCTGACCAGGGTCGCCCCAAAGATATTTTGCTGCAAAACACTGCGTCGGCTATTGCAAGCCAATAAGTCCGTCGACTAGCCTATATAATTTTCACTTGATAAAGCGGGAAACAACCACACTTTATTCATTGCGAGAATCACCAGAATATCTATGCCGACACAACCTAGCTGAAATAAATTTATCGAAAGCAGCGCGCTAAAGAACAACGTTTTTAACAAAGGCCGTTCAGTAAGATGTAATACATTGGAACCAAGGATCGTGGCATATAAGCCCGAACAAACCGTAATAGCGTGGTATTTATTATGACAACTTATCAAAAGCCATCGACAACGCGTTTACCTTTGGCCGTTAACTTACAAAGCCTAATGTAACCCCTATCACCACGAGTGCGCTTTGTCGCAACAAGTTTTAGGGACTCCATCTTGTCAATCGCTTTTCTAACCGCATCAACATCTATACCTTCTGCAGTCGCGATACTATTGATCGTTTGCCCAGGATTTACCAAGATACTTAGCATGATTTGTACTTGTGATAGCGTTGTGATTCCTGATTCACGTGCCTTCACAATTGCGGATTGTAGTGTTTTCGTCGTCATAAACATTCACCAAAAAACTAATCATTACAAGCTTCCGCAGCAACTATATTCAATGCATCCTTTGAACTATTTCTTAAAAAACACTAATTATGATAAGCAGTTAT
>JANQMK010000490.1 GCA_028280085.1 Pseudomonadales bacterium | reverse complement strand
ACCAGACTCTATACCAATGTGATAGATGTAATACATAAATTTATGTATTACATCTATCACATTGGTATAGAGTCTGGTGTGTTTCCCCTCGTAATATTTATGGGGGTTGGCGCTATGACGGATTTTGGTGCATTGCTTGCGAATCCGAAAACACTTTTTTTGGGAGCGGCAGCGCAGTTTGGCATATTTGCCACGGTGATGGGCGCGGTAGCGTTAAGTAGCGCCGGCGTGATAGATTTTTCCATCCAACAAGCAGCAGCCATTGGCATTATTGGTGGGGCTGACGGACCCACCGCGATATTTGTATCAAGTAAATTAGCCCCCGAGTTATTGGGAGCAATTGCCGTAGCAGCCTATTCCTATATGGCACTGGTACCCATTATTCAGCCTCCTATCATGAAAGCCTTAACCACTGAAGCGGAACGTCGCATTCAAATGGTTCAGCTGCGGCCGGTTGCGAAGGCCGAAAGAATTGTCTTTCCATTACTGCTACTGATCTTAGTGGCTTTATTGTTACCTTCTGCTGCGCCACTACTTGGTATGTTCTGTTTAGGTAATCTCATGCGAGAATGTGGCGTGGTTGATCGACTGAGCGATACAGCACAAAATGCCCTGATAAATACCGTGACCATATTTCTTGGTTTGGGGGTTGGGTCCAAGATGAGTGCTGACAAATTTCTCGATACCAAAACACTAGGTATTTTGCTACTGGGCATGGTTGCTTTTTGTATTGGCACCGCATTTGGTGTTCTAATGGCTAAGTTAATGAATAGGGTATCAACGCAAAAAGTGAATCCACTTATTGGCTCAGCCGGCGTTTCTGCTGTGCCTATGGCAGCTCGGGTGTCTAATAAGGTTGGATTGGAGGCGAATCCGCAGAACTTTTTGCTTATGCATGCAATGGGACCAAATGTTGCTGGCGTTATCGGTTCTGCGGTTGCGGCAGGTGTGATGATTAGTATGGTTGGTAAGTAATGACTTTAACCTCTCCTTAGATCTTCCCTTAATGCTGTTGCGCGCTGGAATCTTTTTGGGTTTCTAGGGCGGATTCTCCAACCATTGCCGTATAATCCTCCAATAAATTGGATGATTTGCGTCTGTCAGCCCCCTTTCTTCGGCGGCGATGCGCTAAGTCTAAGCGAGGGCTTTTTCTTGGATCATTACCATCGCGACGGTCGTCTCCATCCCGTCTATCGATAAACACGCGTCCTCTCATATGATAAGGCCTCTATCTATTCGTTATGTTGACAAGTGATAATGCTGTCTATTTTGTAATATAAAAAGTAAACTCAATTAAATCAGTTAGTTAAGTAAATACTATATAATCGATCAATGATGCTACTGATAACATGAAGAACATCTTTATGTTATTTTATTGCCGCACATAGTTTAGCGTAGTTTGGGGTGAGCTCCAGGCTAATCATGTCAAAAGTAAATAATTTCCGCTTGTTTTTATCAAGCTATTTGTTAAAAGATATATATAATTTATTGTTTTTTAAAAATATTTTTATGTGCTGCAAGTTGGTTGGTAATAACCGATATTGCCCAAAAATGGATATCAATAAGCGTAAATGCTGAGGTATTTCGATGATAGTAAAAAGATCTATTGAGAAAAAAATTAGGGCTGCGCTAGATGTTGATCATTTGGAAGTAGTCAATGAGTCCCACAATCATAATGTTCCGCCAGGTTCAGAGTCTCATTTTAAGGTGACCATCGTAAGTAGCGATTTTAACCAGGTAGGCAAAGTGGCGCGTCATCAACGAGTTTATGGTTTGTTGGCAGATGAACTGGCTGGAGCGGTTCATGCGCTAGCATTACATACCTACACAGATGAAGAATGGCAGAAAGCAAATAGTTCGCCCACGTCGCCTGAGTGCTTAGGCGGGTCTCGCGTTACTTAGCTGTTATTGGGACGTTGTTGTATAGTTACGTTGTTATATACGTTGTTGTATCGCGATTTGAGTTTTGCTGGCGGTCTTGTGGCAACTGCTCCCGTTACTTAGACCCGTTAAAACAGATCACAATCAAAGCCGTCATTTTGTTGTGGTTCTGGGAGCCCCTCAATATGCTCGCGGATAATGTCTCTTTCTTCTGGCATTGTCATTATGTTCATGAGTTGCTCGCCCAGTGTTAAAATTGGGTCTTCTTCTGTGGGGGATGTTTGTATAATAGTGGCTCGAGACGTTAACCAGGCTTCTAACGCGCCGGACATATTCGCCATATTTTGACAAATACGATCCTGAAATTGTACAGCTGTGATGATTGGTTTAATTAAGTAATTAATTTTGTCATCAACGGCGAGTTTATTTTGTAGATTATTAATTAAAAAACGGGTGGTTTCTTTTCCTGCTTCGTGGAACTGAGTATTGGCGGTTAATTTACGCAACTGATCTACGGTTTCCTGTGTTTCTGCAGAGAAGTTCTCGATTGATTCAGCTCTTTCCTGTACACAAGTAATGATATCCATAATAGCACTGACGGCATGGGCTGACTGCTCATTGCACCACTGTAAGGATGCCGAGGCAAACTGTTGAATGCGTCTAAGAAACTCCTGTACGCCCAGATCTCCGGTATGCAACAGTCCATCGAGTAGCCCTTCATCTGCATCGTAATGGAAGTCTTGATGGAATACATGAAAAATGAAGAACTCTCTTTCTTTGGCACTATGTAGATTATCAAGCACAAAATGGGCAGCTTTATCGGCATCAAACGTTGATTCGCCATTGTATAAAAGCTCGAGCAAGCCTTTTAACGACTTATCTAACGCGCGGATGTTTGAACTCATCTGATCTTCAAACTGTAAACCATGCAGTATTGGCATGACCTTATCTTTAATATCTTCCTCTAACGTGATTAACGCTTCCATATCCTTTTGCAATGCGGCAAAACTGAGTCTTGACGCGCTAATTTGCTCGTCATCAAACTGGTTTAATAGTTCTTCTTCTTTTTTAGCATCAGTGTTGGAGTTGTTTTGTATAAAATCAATCAGCTTATCGACATTTTGATCGATTTGATCCTTGTAGCTATGGATGTCGACAGAAGACTCGTAAAGGTGATGAAAATCATGTATGGCTTTTGAAACATCTTCGTTGAGAAAGTTTTCAGACAGATCTAGCACCTGTTTTACCGAAGATTGAACGTTCTTTAATAAGAGATCAGAGAGGCCACTAAATACCTCAGTAAATGTCGAATCGTACTGATGCAATGGAGTATTTTGAAAAGGCACCGGATTGCTGTAATTATCGTTGGAGTTTTGACTGTCTTGCACTATCTTCGCTCTCCCCGCGTAATTAATTTGGATACCATGTCACTTTTCAGCTCCAACCTTACAAGGTCGAAATATTAGATCCTACTTTAAAAGCATAATGCATGCTGATTGCTTTGCAATCAAAGACATGGGTGTTTATAGGTGATGTTGTTATTAACTGGCTGCCATTCCATACACTTTGGAAAATAGTGTCCATTTGTGCGGCAAATTAGGGTATTTTAGTTGTTAAGGTTTTGGCAGTGCTAAGCTTTATAGCGAACTGATCTATTGACTGTAGTGAATAGGATACATTCAAAGGCCGCGTTATTTGGCTTAATTAGTGCGGCGTTAAAGTACTGTTAATATACTTGCTGATTGGTGTTGGTGGATATTAAGTTGCCATTAGCCATTTGTATCACTTGGCTAATTACTGGTAGACTTCAACACCTTCTTATATTACCTACACAACTTAACATAATAATTATGACTCAACATGCTATGACCCAACACGATATAGGAGGCTAAATCCCGTGAGTTGCCTTTTCTGCGATATTGTTGCTAAAAAAATTCCTGCAGAGGTGGTCTATGAAGATGACTATGTACTGGCATTTAAGGATATATCTCCTCAGGCACCAACTCATTTACTGATCATTCCCCGCCGACATATTGCGACCTTAAATGACTTAACTGATGAAGATTTAGGTATCATAGGCCGTTTGCCACTGACCGCGCAGAAGTTGGCAAAAGAAATGGGCTTTGCTGAAGATGGCTACCGTGTGGTGATGAATTGTAATGAGCAGGGTGGACAGACCGTCTATCATATCCACATGCATTTGCTAGCTGGTAGAGCAATGACCTGGCCACCAGGCTAACCATAGATAACAGCTACTTTCATGCCTGAGCGGCTAACTGAGAATGAGAATATCGTTTAGCCGCGACATTTATCATAGGCTAACATGGTGTGAGCACAGAATGGTAAGACCGCAGAAGAGTGTGAACACAGGTACGACTGTAAAATAGGCGCTTGATTGTAAGTCCAGCTGCAGAGTTAGTCAACAAGTTATGGTTATTGGTCCATACTCAATATAAATGATGACAATAGTGATCGGGATAGTGTTTTAATGGCTCAATTCAATAGTCTGGTAGATGTGGCGATTGCGCACCGAGAAAATATACCAGACCAATTAGTTTACTCGTTTTTAGCGAATGGTGAAACAGTCGAGCGCCAATTGACATTCAAAGACATTGATTTGTCAGCTCGGATGATCGCGGCGAATTTGCAACACTCATATGCCTTAAAAAAAGGCGATAGAGTTATATTGCTATTTTGCCCAGGGTTGCAGTTCCTGGAAGCTTTTTTCGGTTGTTTATATGCTGGTATTATCGCTGTCCCGGTATATCCACCAGGTAGTGGTACAACGTGGGAAAATTATCTTGGTATTGTCTCAGACGCACAGGCTGCTATTATTTTAGCTGACAACACCAAAGCAAAGTTTTTACAGCGTCATTTTAAAGTTACCCAACAGCAGTCATTAGCGCCTATTGTTAACATTGACGACTTAGATAAGACTTGCGCTGATCGTTATCTTCCTCCCGATATCTTGGGCTCCGATATTGCATTATTGCAATATACCTCTGGCACCACCTCTATTCCTAAAGGTGTCATAATCACTCACAGCAACGTGATGGATAATGAAAAATGCATTAATGAGCAAATTACTCGTGACTACAAAGTGGGTGTTTCTTGGTTGCCTCTTTATCATGACATGGGTTTATTTGGTAGTGTGCTACAGGCAATGTATGTTGGCGGACATTGTATTCTTCTGCCGCCATCGAGTTTCCTTATTAAACCATACCGTTGGTTGAAAGCTATTAGTGATTATCGAGCTAATATTACTGGGTGTCCAAATTTTGCCTTCGATCTTTGTGTTGATGCCATTGACGATAGCTTATTGGATACGCTCGATTTAAGCCAATGGAAAATTGCGGCATCGGGTGCTGAGCCGGTGCAGGCAGCGACTTTAAAACGCTTTGAAGAAAAGTTTTCTCGCTGCGGTTTTAGTGCGAATAGTTATGTGCCGTGCTATGGTTTGGCTGAGTCGACGTTACTCGCGTGCGCCAATAAAATAGATCCGGCGAAGCCGCCGATAATCATATCGATCTCTAAAAAGCAACTCATGGCAGGCTCCGTTGAGATCGTGTCTGATGTTGCAGATCAAAGAACATTAGTTAGCTGCGGCAAACCTACGAAAGATAATATTATCATTGTCGATAAAGATAACTTAGCTGTGTTGCCGGAAAATCACGTGGGAGAGATTTGGTTGCGTGGACCTAGTGTTGCTCAGGGCTACTGGAATGACAAAGAGAAGACCGACGCAGCCTTTGATTTTCAAGCCAATGGTGTGGCTGGGTATTACCGTACGGGTGATTTAGGTTTTTTATCTAATGGAGAAATCTACATTACGGGTCGATTAAAAGATCTGATTATTATTCATGGTAAGAACCACTATCCGGGTGATATAGAATATACCCTACAGCGTAGCTATGATGAACTTTTGTCGGATGCCGGTGCGGTATTTACTGTCGATATTAACGGCGTAGAAAGAGTTATTGTAGCTCAAGAAGTTTCCCGTTCGGCGTTATCAGACCTTGATACCGAGGCATTAATTGCCAAGATTAAGTCGCATGTTACCAAAGCCCACGAAATACAAGTGCACGGAGCTTTGTTGCTAAAACCAGGCAAAATTCCCAAAACTTCTAGTGGCAAGGTAAAGCGAAAAGCTGTCCGGGAAGCTTATTTGGCAGGTGAACTGCAGGAAGAAGCGCTAGCTGACAGTAAAACGACTACTCTGAGTAATTTTTTAAACAACCAATCTACTGAGCAAAATCAAGTATCCTTGACCGACATTGAAGAGGTTACGATAGAAACCATTCAGGCTGGCTTGATTGAGTGGGTAGCTAGTAAGCTAGATGTAGATACTACTGAAATTGCGGCTGATACGTCCCATTCTAGTCTAGGGCTTGACTCTGTTGACGTGATGACGCTATTTGGTGATATGCAAAAGTGGCTGGGAGTGACAATTGATTCTGAATCGCTTTCTGTGTGGGAGTTAGAAACATTGGAAGATATTGCCGGTGCATTGTATAAAGTGGCCAGAGATACTCGGCAATCCAATCCGGGCGATAATGGTGACGAAGTGGAAGGGTTTATTTAGGCGCCTCATTATTCTGCAGTGACCTAGATTTTCAATGGTGGTTTAGTGGACATTAATGGGTTAGTCAAAAGCAGTCGCCTTGTCCCAATATTTTGGCCCTAAGATTTAGCCCTAAGACTTAGTCTCAAGACCTGACCCCAAGTCCGAGGAGGCTGATTATTTAGCCATTTGAGGAAGATTTCCGTAAAAATAGGCGTGTTATTGGTGACTAAGACAAGACAGAATAGGGCTTTTTGTCGTAAGCTATATCTCGCACATCTTATCAGTAGTAGCCAGCAAAATCTTCGGTCGCTGATGGCGTTAACCGGCATGCCGCGCCGTACCATCCAAGACAGCATCGCTGATTTTGCTGATGTTCATATCGAGTGTCGCTTTGTCCAAGCGGGCGTGCGAAATAATGATGGTTATTATGAAATTATTAGTTGGGGGCCCATTAATCAAGCATGGGTATCAAGTAATATAGCGGTAATTAAGCAAGCTCTAACTGATGAACCCAGGTAAATAACTGACCAAAAAGGCTGGTGTTAGATAGGCTTAATTGTGCGCTAAAAATTTATCCAGGTGTATAAAATGAAAAAGGCCGATGTCATCACATTGCTAGACGCGTATCGATGTACTGACGATAAGGAACGTGACGATGCCGATCAGATGAAAGAGTTTGTTAAATCGCACGAGGATTTTTACCAAAGGGCCAATAAGGTAGGCCATCTGACTGCATCAGCATGGGTGATAGATACCATGCTTGAAAAAACATTATTGACTCATCATAAAAAACTCGACAAATGGCTGCAGATAGGTGGCCATATAGAGGAACGAGACAGGTCACTACTGGATGCTGCTAGACGTGAGGTTGTTGAGGAGTCCGGTATTTATAATGTAGAAGCTTTTTTTGATGACATTTTTGATGTCGACATACACCTTATCCCTGAGTACAAAGGTACTCCAGAACATTATCATTATGACGTGCGCTTTATATTTGTGGCTAATACTAAGGAGTTTAAGGTAAGTAGCGAATCTTTTGCGCTGGAATGGTTTTATTTTGACAAAGCCAAAGAGGTTGTCGATGATATGTCGTTATTGCGCATGATTGAAAAGACAGAACAGTTACAGCAATAGTTTTTTGCTAGTATAGCACCGACTGGCTAGTTATATGCGGCGTTTTATCCATAGGATAGTGTGGAATAGGACTAGACGAATCGAATGTGCTCGCGGTGAGGAGAGCCTTTCTTCCACATAAATGCCTCAAAGTGATAGTGGAATAGAGCTAAGAGATAAAACGATACAAAGCCCACCCATGGATTGATGTTGAGAATTGCGTAGGCCATCACAATAGAAATGATCGGGCAGAGAGCGAGCGGTGGTATTTTAGTGAACGATAGAAGTTTGTAAAAATAGTTAACAGGCTTATCCTTATTTCTATTCTGATCATGTACGCTATAAATAATATAAGCCGTCACGTCATGTATGATACGCGGGATAGCAATCAGTAAAAAAATGTAATTATTGATAGCGCAAAAATATG
The DNA here is from genome assembly GCA_028280085.1 of Pseudomonadales bacterium. GTDB lineage: Bacteria > Pseudomonadota > Gammaproteobacteria > Pseudomonadales > JANQMK01 > JANQMK01. Next base: position 10,074 of record JANQMK010000490.1, on the reverse strand, counting down.
CTGTAATAACCATTACCACGTTAGACCAGAAATAAATACTTTCCACCTGCATCATGCGCAGCTGAGTGCGGTGGTAGATCTTCCAAGCAATTGACGTGGCGATTAAAATGAGGATGGCCATTATACCATTGATGACATCGCCTAAGGGTACCGAAAAAAGCACTTTATCTTGTAGGTAATGCTTTTCGTAAGCAACGTAATACAAGCCAGTTGCTGCAATGACCGAAAACCATTTCCACAGTAAAAATAAATGATTTGGTTTTTGTTTAATGAATGTCAGCGCGAGACCAAATTGTTGGGCGAGTACATGATACATGGTATAGATTGCATAGATGAATAGAGCAATTGTTTTGCCAAAAACTAAAGGTACTATACACATACCTAGTGAGATAATGATAATTGGTATGAATAACCTTTTATTGTAGTGATCAATATACTCTTGGTCTGCCAAGGTGATTAAGCTAGCCACGATATGGGGGATACCGAAAAAAACTGTCCAGATTAACCAGTTTTCCGGACTGTTTGCCAGGATATTATTTAGCAGATATTGGTCCAGAAGGAAGAAGTCGTAGGCAATAAGCAGTAGAGATAACGGAATGATACTGTAAACCCCTGCTAATAGACGAATATCTATTGTAAGCAGTTGTTTTTGTTTAACAGTGTCGCTATCGGCGGTCTCATGCGCCTTTATCATTTGACCAGGTATGCGATTTCTACTGATTATGGCACTCAAAGACCTTGTTCCTTGTCGAATTGGTTTACCATATTGACGTTGACAGCAATTAATAATAGATAAACTTCATGGTAAATAAAATATATTATCATATTCTATGAGTAGATCTGGTTATTTAAATGCGTTTTAAGGCTAAAGCAGGGGAGTGATCTGGATCACACATGATCACATATTAGCGTTCGCGCCTGTCTGCTATTCAATATACATGAAGTAATTTGCCAACTGGGCACTATTACCTGGAAGTACTATCTGTACAGTCAAACACTATCTGGGAAATATTACTTATTGTAGATTATTTACATCAACGACTTAGCTGAACGGTTTGTTTAGCTCCAGTGTTGGAGAGTGCCGTACTACCTGTAGAAATATATATTTCTACAGGTAGTTCTATTGTTGGTGACCGGCTTGGTTTTTTTATGGCAGGTATCAGTATTATACCTGTTAGGGCGGGCTTAGGGCGTCAAATACCGCAGGGTCACGGGTAAACCTGATACTGCCGGTGGCACCCACATTGACCTTAACTCGAAATGCATTAACACCGATGACAGAGCCAATAAGATCGCAATCGCCGGCTGTGGCAGTGATGGTGCCAAATGCAGCTTCGGGGGTTCCCGGATTGGTGGTATCGTCGGTGAAGTTGCACGTACTCAAGTTTTTGTTATACGAACCATCTATCAATACCTCTGCGGCCAAACCATCTAACCCCACATCTATCACATTGTAGTCTTCCCCTTCAGGCCAATTGGGTGAGTTAGGCAGTGTATCTGTACCGGTAAAGGTGCCACCGCGAATAGCTAACTGACTACCATCGCCAATCACTTCAACATCCGCGGCAATTAATGTAAAAGGCGTAGCGGGGATAACAACAGTACCGCCAGTTTGGACTGATATTGAATAAATTGGCGGTTCGGGTTTTAGCGTTCCAGTTGTTGGCAAAAGAGGAATAATGACACCGCCGTTTAATACCGCATAGCCTTGGTCTGAGACAATGAGATTTGACAAGACAGGGCCATAAAACTGATCTCCGATGTTTGCTGTGGCATTTTGTATCTCTAAATTCTCTCTAACTTCGCCACTGATCAAATCAATGTTACCCCCTGTCAAAATAATATCCTTGAACTTAGTGCCAAAATTATTTGGCGGGGTTGACATTGTTGTAAAGGTTTCGGTGGCTGTTTGTAATGTACAATTCGCGTCGAAATAGGTTTCACCCGTATTGATTGGCAAATTAAGGGTGGTATTGGCATCAGCCCAACAACTATGATCAGCACAGTAATGGCCCGCCGGTTGATTGGCGTCGCAGGTACCTACTGGTGGCGTGCAAGCTAGCGAAACCGCCTTTAAAAGGGATATGACTAAAATGCTCTTGAAGAGTCTCATCATGGGGTGTCACCTAACGTTTTTATTATTTTTTGATGCTTGCTACTATTTTTAACTTTAACTTTAACTTTTATTTATTGGCTTTAGCTCAAATAGATATGCTAACGACTTTATTATTGTTGATTGTTTTCAATTTCGTTAACGTTTGCCATTAGCTTTAATGGCTGTTGAGTGTATGGTTTAGTCTTAAAAGATAAGGTTTTTTATTGATCTTTTCTTTGAATTGAGTCTCGTTTTATAATGAGAGCTAATTACGTAAAATAGTGATAAATCTAATTAATTGTTATACTTTCAGCAAGTTATCTAGATAATTTAATAATAGAGTTTCGCTTTATTTTATTAAGCGAAACCAAGTATTTTAGAACCGCATCACATTACTTGGATATAAATTTGGTGGGTACAACACTGTGAATATGGTAGTTAACCGGAAATAGTTAAAGGAATAGTTAACGGGAATATAATAGATAAGATAGCGGCTGAGAGGGTTACTATCTATTTACTTTATCATTATTAGATTTATAGTTTGTATAACAGGCTTAACTTCCAAGAGTTAACTTCAGCATCAGTGGACTGATCTGCTTGGAATGATCGGGTGGCGAGTTCACCGCGTATTGCTAGCCGTTCTATGAGCTGATAGTTAATGCCGGCGCCCCAAACAAAATCCACACCTGAATCACTTGGAAGATCAGAGCTGCTAATATCCATGTCCCAAATATCGAGACCAATACGAACGTACAGGACAAGCTGGCTCGACCGGTTATAATACCCGTGAATTGATAAGCTCAGAGATTCGACTTCTACATCAACCTCGGTTGCATCGTTTACGGTATCTGAGATGGTGCCAAAATCTGACCAAATCGCTTCGGCAGAAACATACTGATGTAATTGATAGCCGATACCAACTGCTAGCATATCGTCGTCGTCACCATCGATGCCTTCAACATCGGTATCTGCTTTGCCCAACTCACCAATAAGATAGAGGCTGCTCTCTTCAAATGCTGATACAGCAGAGCTGAAAGATAAGATACTACTTACGATGACTGCTTGTATTGTTTTATTCATACTCACTTCCTGACAGAATGTTTAGATATTTTATCGTTTATACCTTCCTTGAGATAGCCTGAGGTGATAGTGAACTACTGCGAGTCTGTTGTAAGGTTAGACGTCACAATTATCTGTGTATTAGTGTCTCGCTGTCCCGAGAGCGCTTTTCATTTTGGCTTCGATCAGATATTGTATGATTTTCAATGCGTTGTTAAGTCTGTAGAGTGTTTATTGTGAAGCTTTGATTAAATTAAAGTCCTCAAAGAATAAGATTGGGAAAACATGACTTTGTGGCTGAAATTTATTCTTCGATGATTATTTATCAATGGCTAGCAGCGAGCAATGTTTGATGAATAGACCTGAATATAGTCTGGTACTTGATGGAAATAAAAAGTCAGTTACATTCGTTGTCAGCTGAATCACTGCACCAAATTACTGCTTGCCCTGACTGTGATCTGCTGGTCCGAAAACAGCCGTTAAAAGTCGGTGGCAAAGCCAAGTGCCCTCGCTGTGGTTGTGTTTTATATACCAATAAGCCTAATTCTGTCGATCGCTCCCTCGCATTTTCCATTTCAGGCTTAATTTTATTTGTGCCGGCCAACGTTTATCCTCTTTTATCGCTGGATTTCAGTGGGCGTGTTCAACATGGTACCGTGATGTCAGGTATTATTGAAATGTACCAGGCTGGCATTAGTGGCGTTGCAACCCTGGTATTGTTTTGTGCCGTGATTATTCCCCTGGTGAAACTCGTTGTCATTACCTTTATTTTAGGTTGTGTACGTCTTAGTGTGAAACTTAAGAGCTTAATATTGTTATTTCGTTTTTACCGGGCTATTAGTGTCTGGGGGATGTTAGAGATTTTTCTTCTAGCCATATTGCTGTCTTGCTTGAAGTTAATAGATGATGCGGATGTGATATTTCGGGGTGGTTTTTTTGCTTTTTCGGGGTTGATGGCTTGTGCGGTTATGATATCAGCGACATTAGATGAAGGTTATATCTGGCGCCATTTGGATCGTTCGTTTTATGACTGAAACTAGGCAGTTAACGGCTAGGGACATTGGCTATGCGCTATGTCATTCGTGCCATTTACTTAATCCCTATACTGATAGGCCTCTACCCAAGGGCTATAAATTAATTTGTTGTCGTTGCGGCGCGCCATTGAAGTTTCGCAAAACCCGTAGTGTTGGCAGGACTTGGGCATTACTGGTTGCTAGTATGATTTTGTTGGCGCCAGCAAATTATTACACGGTAATGACAGTAGTAGAGTTGGGCTATGCCCAACCGGATACGATTATCTCTGGCACGCTAAGGCTTTACCACAGCGGATTCGTGCTGATTGCTGTGCTGATTTTTATCGCGAGTGTGCTCGTACCTTTTTTTAAAATAACTGGACTGATGTACTTATTGTACAGCGTTCAGCGGGGCAAAGTGCGTCGGGTCGCCCACCGCATCCTAGTATATCGTATAGTAAGAGTTATTGGTCGTTGGTCCATGCTTGATATGTTTGTCATGTCAATACTCTTAGCAATGGTGCAATTTGGCAAACTAGCTAATGTAGAACCTGGTCCTGCGGCAACCTATTTTACGCTAGTCGTGGTTTTAACTATGTTTGCTGCCGAGACCTTTGATCCACGTTTAATGTGGATGGAACAGCCCGAGCGCGGTGTTGAAAATGAGTAATATCATAAGCCAACAATAAGTCGTGCAAAGGGACTATCAGGATTTAACGAAAAACACTATCAATAGGGATATGATCTAATAATGCATAAAGAGCCTCTGACACCTGAACAAAAACAGGAGCTTGGAGATGTCGTGCTGGTTGAGCATGATCGTATATCAGCGATCTGGCTGGTACCATTAGTGGCGGCACTAGTCGGTTTATACATTGTTTACAAAAGCATTGTTGAAGCCGGTATTCCTATTCAGATAGAGTTCGATTCTGGTGAGGGTATTGAAGCGGGCAAAACCCATATTCTATTGAAAGGTATCAGAGTTGGCAGTGTTGAGAAAATAGAAGTTAATGAAGAACTCGACGGTGTACAAGTGACTGCTATCATGGATCGTCGTACCGCGAGCATTCTCAAAGAAGATACTTTGTTTTGGTTAGTTCAGCCACAAATTTCACTATCGGGTATCAGTGGGCTGGATGCCCTAATATCGGGCAATTATATTGCGCTAAGGCCTGGTAGTAGTGAAGAGGATAGTGCACGAAAATTTGTTGCATTACCTCAGGCGCCGCCGTTGGATGAGAACTCTCCAGGCTTGCACATTGTGTTGGAGACCGAAGAAATAGGTTCTATTTCGTTAGGTACCAATATTTATTATCGTAAAATACCAGTGGGTGAGGTGCAGAACTTCGAACTCACTCAAGACGGCAAGGGCGTTCGTCTGCAGGTGCATATTCAAGAGCGTTTTTCTCATCTGGTAAAGAGTAACTCTCGGTTTTGGAACAGTAGTGGTATCAGCGTTAACGGTAGTTTGTCTGGTATTAAAGTTGAAACCGAGTCGCTCGCATCTATTATTTCTGGCGGTATCTCTTTTTACACACCTGAAGGCAGTGAGGGACTACCTTGCGAGAATGGCGATCACTTCGAGTTGCATTCTAACTTCTCAGATGCAGAGGCAGGTATTCAGGTAAGCATATATTTTGCTAGTGGGGTAGGGTTAGTGGAGGGTTCTACTCAGGTAAAATATAATGGGATACAAGTTGGCGAGTTGAAAAAACTCGAGCTTGCTCAAGCCGATGAAACCATTAATACCGGTGGAACAAAACACTACCAAGGTGTTTGGGCGACTGTACAGTTCGATCCAAATTTAGAAAAACTCATCAATTCGTCAACGCAATTCTGGCTTGTTAAACCCAGAGTATCATTGGCTGGGGTGTCGGGCTTAGATACCGTTGTGAGTGGGCCTTATATTGATATGTTGGTGCAAGGGCAGGGCAGCCCGCAGTATAGTTTTAATGCGTTGTCTATGCCTCCTAACCAGTCTATTAACACGCCTGGGCTAAAACTTCTGTTAACTGCAGAAACCTTGGGCTCGATTAACATTGGCACGAAAGTGTATTATCGCAAGATACCCGTTGGTGAAGTAGAAAACTATTTGCTTAACGACGCTGGCGACGGGGTTGATTTGCACATTCATATCGAAGAACGTTTTGCTCATTTAGTCAATAAGAATTCACGCTTTTGGAATAGCAGTGGGCTGAGTATTAGTGGCGGACTATCGGGTATTAATGTGAAAACTGAATCATTGGCCGCTGTGATGGCAGGTGGAATCTCATTTTATACACCTGGTGCAACAAACAATAAAGCTGGGTTAGCTACTCAGCTAAACGACACTAAAAATCGCCTCAGTTTTCCACTACATTCAGATTTTGAAGCAGCCGAAGCGGGTGTTATGGTGACGGTGGTTTTTGACAGTGGGATAGGCCTATCAGAAGGCAATACTAAGGTCAAACTAGATGGTGTAGACGTTGGTATCCTTAAACGGTTTGAAGTGATTGATGACTTTACCGCTGTTAAAGCGACGTTGTTGCTGACACCGGAGGTTGGTAATTTCCTCAACGAAAGCTCCGCGTTTTGGTTAGAGAAACCTAGGTTATCTTTAGCTGAGGTAAAAGGACTAGACACGCTATTGACTGGGCCCTATATCAACGTGTTGATGGGTAATAGAAATGCCAAGAAAAAACATGACTTTATCGCTTTAGAAAAGGCGCCACGTAAAGAAAAGCAGGTGGCAGGGTTACAGCTTGAATTGCGGTCGCCAGAGTTAGGTTCGATTGCGCTAGGCTCACCAGTGTTTTATCGTCAATTACAAGTGGGTCAGGTCAATGACTATCGTTTGCAACCGGATGGCAAAGGTTTGCTGATCGATATTGGTATTGATGAACGTTATAGCTACTTGGTTACGGAGGATACTCGATTTTGGAATGCCAGTGGCATTTCGGTTACTGGTGGACTGGCTGGTGTTAAAATAAGAACTGAGTCTTTGCTATCGATGGTAGCCGGAGGTATCGCGTTTGATAACTTTGCTAGTAAGCAAAGCCCGTCGGTGAAAGATGGCCACATTTTTACTTTATATTCTGATCGTGACGTAGCACGGAATGTTGGTATAGAGATCGCAATTGATTTCCAGCATGGTGATGGTTTAGGTGAAGGAACCCAAATTAAATACAAGGGAGTGGTTATTGGCAGGGTCGATCGGGTTGCGGTTAATCCGGCATATGATGGTGTTACTGTATATGCCACAATTGATAGCCAATTTAATACCCTGCTAAGAGCAGGTTCAATTATTTGGGTTGTGCGTCCGGAGTTCGGTTTAGCGGGCGCGTCAAATTTAGGTACCTTGTTGTCGGGTGAACACATCGAAATTCAACCGGGTCAAGGCGAGTTGGCCCGTCATTTTGTCGGTAGTAATGATTCTCCTTTTGCCCCCCAAGTTGAGGGACAAAAAATAGTTGGCGCTAACGGTCTACATATTATTTTAAAATCTGATAGATTGGGCTCAGTAAAAAAAGGCGTAAAAGTTTATTACCGAGAAATCCCGGTTGGAGAAGTTATTGGATATGCGCTCAGTAACAATTCTGAACAGGTTGACATTCATATTCTGGTGCGTGAAAAGTATGCGCCATTGGTCCGTAAAAAATCACGTTTTTGGAACGCGAGTGGCATTGGGGTAGATTTTGGTCTGTTTCAAGGTGCTTCTATTCAAACCGAATCATTAGAGTCAATATTGGCGGGCGGTATCAGTTTTGCGACGCCAAATAATGGGAAGATGGGGCCGCCAGCAAAGGATGGTGAGATTTATCAGTTAAATGATAAAGTGCGCGAAGAATGGTTGGAGTGGCGGCCAGAGATTCACCTTGGTGCCCTATAATTTTTAGGTAGGTGATAATAATGTGAACGCAATTAAGGAGACTTAGTCTATGCAAGGAAGCTGTTTATGTCAGGGGGTTACCTACTGCATTGAGCTGCCGCTTAAAGTGTTTCAGTATTGTCACTGTTCCCGTTGTCGAAAATTCTCAGGCAGTGCCTATGCTGCTAATCTTGTGATACCAACCGCTCAATTTCGCTGGCTTTCAGGTGAAGAATTGGTGGGACGCTATGAACATCCTACGGCTAAATATTACGCCACCTGCTTTTGCCAACACTGTGGCTCTTCGTTGCCTTGGGAGGTGAAGGGGGGGGGTAACGTTGTTGTACCAGCCGGAACCTTAGACGAGGAGTTTGCGTTAAAGCCACAGAGAAATATTTTTTGGGATTCCAGGGCGACATGGTATGAAGAAACAAATGGTATGGATAAATTCAGTGAATTTCCATCCAGCAAAAGGTAGTGTGGCTCGACAACAGTTCGTTGATATTAAGCACCCATTCAAGTACATACGCCTAGGCGTATCAGTATCTTTAAATTCAAATTAGCGGCCCGATAATGTAGCTTTGAGAGCCTGAATGTTGTGACGTGTCGTAGAGTTCAGCGTGTCGTTATTGGTTAACTTTCTAATTTCTAAGGAGTCAGTGAGCAGATGAGGAACAGGTCATGATTGAATTATATACTGCGGGCACACCAAATGGTTGGAAAGCATCAATTGCTTTAGAAGAATTGGGCTTGGCTTATCAAGTCACTCCGATCGATTTGGCTGCCCGGGAGCAGAAGCAAGACTGGTATTTAAAAATTAATCCTAATGGCCGAATTCCGGCTATTGTAGACCGAGAAAATGATGATTTTGCTGTTTTTGAATCTGGGGCAATACTCATTTACTTGGCAGAGAAAACGGGTCAGTTGCTGTCGACTGACCTCAAAAAACGCTCTGAAACCATTCAATGGTTAATGTTCCAAATGGGTGGCATCGGGCCGATGATGGGACAGGCCAATGTGTTTTATCGATATGCACCAGAGAAAATAACCTATGCGATTGATCGTTACCAAAATGAGAGTCGACGACTCTTAGAGGTACTTAATGGACAGCTGGCGGACAAAGAGTACCTTGTCGATAACTATTCCATCGCTGATATTGCTAACTGGAGCTGGGTAATGACTTATGAATGGTCGGGCATTTGCATTGATGGGTTGCCACATCTTAAGCGCTGGATAGATACTATTGGCGAACGCGCTGCAGTAAAACGTGGCTGTAAGGTCCCTAACCAGCTCCCAAAAGGCGAGCAAGAGGAAAATGACCTAGTAGAAGGCGCTCAAAAAATGCTTATTTGAGGCGGCCTAGTCTGATGAACCAATGTACCCTATGTAGAAATCCAGCTGTTCACTCGATGCTAGTATTTCGTCAATGAATTCTTGAGATATAAAGGTATTTGACGTGATTTCTTCTATCAGTACTGCCAAGTCGGGCTGGGTCGTTTGTTCTGCTATCGGTACTGGGGTTGCTTCAAGCCCATCATTAATAATCTGTTTCGACACAGCGGATGAGCTGGCACTTTCTAAACCATAGATATCAATAGAGGTAATCACAAAATTGTAGGTATCTTCTGGCAAGTCAGTAAGATCGATTTGATTAATATCAGGGTCGCCGACAATAATAATACCTTGCTCGTCTCCATCGGTGGACGAGTAGTAAACTATATAACCATATAGGTCGAACTCTTCTAACAACTCCCCGCTATGCCGCTCTAGCGGTGCATCCCAGGTCAGCAAAATGCTTGAATCATTTTGCGATTCGGGTGGGTCTTGCTCTGGTTCTTCTTCTACAGGAGGTTCGCTTTCTTCTGGTGGGGGTTCATTTTCTTCTTCTTCTGGTTCTTCCTCTGGTGTCTCAGTCGCCGGCTCTTGTTCTCGTGGTTTTTGTTCTGTAGTAGGGGGAGTGGGGTCTTCTGGTTGGGGGCTTATGGTGTCTCGGCTACTTCCGCCGCCGCCTAAACATCCACTCAGACCAATTGTCATGCTGAGTACAACTATATAGATAA
>JANQMK010000478.1 GCA_028280085.1 Pseudomonadales bacterium | reverse complement strand
CACCAACCGTTTATTGGTGTCTGGTGTGAAGTCTTTTGCTAAACCGAGATAGATTAAACGAGCTTCTTCACGACCACTAATAACTTCAATGGGGTGGCCCAATGCTTGGCTTGCCCGTTCGAAAAAATCACTGCTTTGTTTGGCAACGCGAAAGGTATTAGTGCCTACCGCTCGTATATTGGTCGGTTCAATACCTTCGAGTAAATTGCTAAACCGGCTCAATACATCAAGGGCGCGCTGTTGCATATCAATGGTGACAGTACCGTCGGGTAGCAGGCCTTCAGCTAAACGTAGCTGCTCTTTTTCCCTATCGATATAGATAATTTTGTTTTGTTGAACTTTTGCAATAAGTAAATGAAAGCTATTTGAGCCCAGGTCTACAGCTGCGTAAATAGGAGAATCTTTAGCCATAATGGCACCATAAGCGAAATCATAATGGGGCTAATTAAAAGCGTAACAGGCACTACACTGATTGAAATAATAGTAGTGTTATCGCTAGTCAATCTGATAAAAGTAAACTCTGGTAAAACTGACTGCTAAAATGCGGCATTTAGTAGAGTATATCGGTAATGGTAGGTTAGTTTAACTAACCAATCAAGGGCTTCTGATAAGTTTACTGTGATATTGGCCATAAAAGATAATAAGTCACCTCCTCATTATTCAGAGGTGACTTAATACCGATGGTTGAATTAGCTGGCCTAACTAAAGGGCTGGTTTTACAGTTGAAAAAACTTTTTAACCGCGCGTTTTTTAACGATTTCGCCCCAATCAGACACGGAATAGGTTGCATCGTGCTTTTCTACGATAATGCCTAGCTGCTCGCTGACCTTAGCGACATCCTTTTGAATAACTCCTTTATTGTGGCCGGTGTATTTTGCTAGTGTTGTAATAGTCGGTCTTTCTAAGCGGTCTATGGCTGCTACTAACACCAACAACCGCCGTACATCCCCTTTGGGAAATTGGATAACCCCGTATTTGTTGGTCGCATATCTTTTTGTCATTTTTATGGTTTCGTTAGGGCTATCGATTGCCCGCGAACAATGAGGCACAGGCAGTTAGGTATTTATAAAACAACTGAAGACAACAGTCTGATATTAATTAACGTTAATGTTTGCGATAAAATATGTTGTTTTTTAATAGCTTAAGTGAGTACAAGGAACATTGCCTTAGTCAGTATAGCTGAAGGAGTCTTTTCGGCAATGGCATGGGTTAATTGATCAGGTTGTTTAGAGAACAGGTTTGTCATAAAAAATTAACAATACTTTAATAAACTTCAAGTTGCTATTATTGTGACAGTATTTTGTTGACTATTTGATCTTCTTGCCGCTATATTTCACGGCTATTTTATGGAAATGATTGAATTGTTAACAATTTGTCGCCATTTTGCTGCATAATGCGCGAGAAAAGGCAGATTAAAGTCAGATTATAGGCAGGCTAATAGTAGGCTTCTATCATTTTCTATAATTAATGTGTCAGTCTAACAATATTAAGTATTTGTTTGACTATTAAAGGATTTTTTCAAGGAAGTGTGCGATGGGAAAGGTATTTTTTGCCATTATTCGCCATGCTGAATATGAACAAAAGGCTAATACTCCTAGTGCTCACCAACCTTACCCCCTGACGACTCGCGGTGAGGAACAAGCAAAAAGTTGCGCCCCTAAAATCATCGAATATACCCAGCAATATCATTTAAAACTAGATTCTGTAATCGATTGCTCTCCGGTATTACGTGCATGGCAAACAGCGTCACTACTTTCCCGGCAGCTTACCTCACTAACGGCCACTGAATTAAGTCTTCAAACTAGTGAAATGTTGACTGAGCGGTGTGTTGGCAGCGTTGCCAATCTAACAATTGACGAAATAGAAAATGTTCTGCGCCATGACCCGCGTTATGATGTACCGCCTGCTAATTGGAAGAGCGACAGTTACTATAAATTGCCTTTCCCAGGCGCTGAATCGCTGGCTGAGGCGGGTAAACGCGTGGCTGATCGATTGCGTTTGTTGATTGCTGAATTAGCGGCTTATAATGACAACATGTTGAAGGTTTTGGTTATTCATGGCGCTTCTTTTCGCCATGCTGCTGCGGAATTGGGTGTGTTAACGGCCGCTGAAATAGCGAAATATTCAATGTACCATGCTCAACCTCTGTTGTTTGAGGTATCTGAGAATGATGGCAACAATTGGGTATTGCGAGCCGGAGAATGGAAAATACGTCAGTCTAGGCACGAGTCTGAGATGTATGATTAGCATTGTTTGGCGACACGATACCACTAAAATGTAATAGTAAAGTAATACAAATTAGTAATATAAATTTAAGGCATGACAAAACTGGCAATACGGAGACCTGAACATGACGATAACACTAGGAGATCAGGCGATGGATAAAATGCAACTGAAAGCACTGTTGCCAGACTATCGAGGGCTGGAATGGCAGGATATTGAATTGCCGAATGAAGTGAGTCATTGGGTGCCTCAAGCGGCATTATCGGAGCAAGCAGCTTTTGAGAGTTTAGCTCTGTTAAGAGAGGCCGGTGATGAGCCACAATGGGTCTGGCCGCAGCGTCCTATTGCCGTGCTCAGTGATTTACACGCCGATGCCGATGCTTGTATCAGTTCTCTGATAGCCTCGGGTATGGTGGCTAAAACTGGTGCAATGGACGATGATGTTGTACTAACGCCAGAGGGCAAAGAGGGGCTTATTGTTATTTGTGGTGATTGTTTTGACAAAGGGCCTAGCAATCTGCGTTTACTGCGGGTGTTAAAGAACTTATTGGATAAAGGCGCAAAGCTGAAGATTATTGCAGGTAACCATGATGTCAGGTTTTATGCCGGTATTAAAAGCTTAGATAATCTTACCGACCCACTGCTTAGCCATTTGTTTCTTCGCATGGCGCCTAAAGGTGTCACCTTCTTGAAAGAAATTTATGACACTTATTTAGCGAATATGCCGGCAAGGAAACGGGCAAAGTATGGTGAGATACTTGCGCCTGCACAAGTTCGCGAGCGTTTGTATCCCAATGCTGATTGGGAAGAGCGTTTTCGCCATCACGCAGTTGGTTTATTGAGTGCAAAAAAGATTCGAAAAGAAATAAAGAAGATTCGTGAAAAACAAGCCAGTTTTGAAGAACTTTGTATCCGGTCTGGCTTAACGTTAAGCATGGCCTATGCGGCAATTAATATGTGGAAAGCGCTATTTATTGAAGCCGATGGTGAATTTCACTGGTTTGTCGACAAGCTGAAGCTTATGCATGGTGAAGGTAGTTTATTATTTTTGCATGCAGGCATTGATGATAAGATGGCTGAGCGGGTTAAGACAAAGTCAATTAAATCACTTAATAAGGCGTTTAAACGGAGTTTAGACGGCGATCTATTTCAGCTTTATTATGGACCTATGGGAAATGTTTTTAGATCCAAGTATCGTGATGGCGATCTAGCATTTTCACAGTTGGGGGCTAACCATCTTCTTGAAGGCGGCTATACCACTATCGTACATGGACACGTTAATCGTCATTATGGACAAGAAATTGTGATTCGCAAAGGGATTGTAAATATCGAATGTGATGCATCGCTAGACATTAAAACGCGACAAAAAGAAGGCCTATCAGGCCGAGGTGCCGCCGCAACTGTTATAAGACCAGAAGGTTGTGTGCTGGGCATTAGTGTTGACTATCCCCATGTTAAGGCTTTTACATTATAATTAGCCCGCTAGTGTGCTATGTTGTAGTTCAACTATTGTCAGTTGTCAGTTGTCAGTATAGATGTTTGTCAATACATTAGTTGTTTATCATTATGTTAGTACAGACATTGTTATTACTAACATTTTTAGTACAAGCATTTTGAGACCAAGGGCCTTAATGCCAGCGTTTTGCTATAGTGGCACAATTTGGTTTAAAGTAAGACTGATTTAACGCAAGAGCTGAGTAAGTGAGTAAAAAACAAGTTAAACACGAATCCTACCAAGACAGTGCTAGTGTTGTTCGCTATCTTGAAGAAGTTATCGATGGCCTAAATAAGGGACATATAATCCTAACGAGTGGTAGCGATGTGGTGGATTTAGAACCGAATGGTTTAATCCAAATGCAGATCAATGCTACCCAACGTAAAAGCCGTCACCAATTAAGCGTTAAGCTGCAATGGATGCCAAAAGATGCCGCTCAACAAGAAGATAGTGAAGAGCCGTTAACGATAAAAACTGATTAATTGTCACTCCATGGAATTACCAAATACTATTACAGAGAATTTACGTTTTTTAACGATTGAAATCTGTAATCAATTGAATCGGGCTTGTGCCTGTATTACTGCCTCTGATACTCAAGAAGCCGCCGCTGCGTTAGACAAATATGACTATATTGTTAATCTGTCTACTATTGTGCAAAACCACTGTGTGGAAGAGCTGTCACGCTCTAATAAAAAACCCATCATTGTAGCCATGGGCTGTGTGTTTAATATGGCGGCGTGCTTTAATCGTATTGGTAGCGCCGCGGTAAAAATGATTCATCATTTTCAAGACTACCCCGGGGCAGAGCTAGTGGCCGGTAAAAAAACGGCTCGTTATTTTTTAACGCTAATCGATGCGATTAAATTGCTTGATACTGGGTTTGTTAATAAGAGCCGCGATGTTGGCCACAATATTTGTGATAGAGCCGATGCAATGGTCATTGAGCTAGATGACTTGGCTGCTTCTGAGCAATTACGTGAAAGCCACACTAATGATATAGAAGGTGTGCTGACCATTGCAGAAAAAAATGCTAAATCGAAATATTTCCTGGTTTTTATGCTGGAACAACTTGCTCATGAACTATTAGTATTGGGTGAAGCCGTCTTGTCGCTCGAAAATGCGGAGTTTATGACAATACGACAATTACGCGCTTTAAATAGCACCTTGCCGGCAGTGGCGAATGAAGCTTTTTTTGGTGGTTTAGCGATAGAGAAAATTGGTGAAACCAGATCAGGTTGTTTTATTTCTGGCATTACTGAAGATAAAAACCGGGGGCTGAATAAGGCGCTGGACCACGACGCTGCTGACAACAATCATACTGCCAAGAATCCCGCTGTCAACAACGGTACAGCCAATAATAGTAGCGAAGTAAATGCAGAAAATAATACGGTTCATAGTTCTGACCAAGACGAACAGGTAGAACCTCAGCCTGACAATGCTGATTCACCAGAATATCTTGCTATTTTTAAAGAAGGCAAGAAAGAAAAACTGAAAGTAGAGAAAAAACAGTTTGAAGCCTGGAATGAACTTTTTCCCGGCATGGCACCTAAGGTGATTGCCTATAAAAAACAAGGTAAAACAGCAGCGCTGTTGGTTGAGTATGTCAAAGGAAAAACCTTCGAACAACTGTTATTTGCTGCAAACCAGGACGCACTAAAGATCGCCGTTACCAATATTTGCCAAACTTTGGATAAAGTTTGGGTACAAACTCAGCGTGAAGCGGAACCAGAACAAGCTGCGAGTTTTATGAAACAACTCAATAAGCGGTTGCGGGCTGTGACGCGTATTCATCCTGAATATGATGCTAGTGCCGTGCAGATAGGCAGGCAAACTATTCCCTCGTTACGGCAATTAATTGAACGCTGCAATCAGTTGGAAGATACCATCAGACCGACTTTTTCCGTTTTTACTCATGGCGACTTCAATATTGATAATATTATTTACGACAGTAATGACGGGCGTCCTCGTTTTATTGATTTGCATCGCTCAAAGTACGGTGACTATTTGCAAGATATTTCTGTTTTCATGGTATCGAATTTTCGTGTTCAAGTGGTTGACCCCGATATTAGAAATAATATCAGCCGCGTTTTGCAATCACTCTATCAATTTGTTTGTCAATTTGCTGAAAAGCAGCAAGACCTTACCATGCAGGCTCGATTGGCGCTAGGTTTAGCTAGGTCATATATTACCAGTACGCGCTTTGTGCTTGATGATGGGTTTGCTAACGAAATGTTCTTTCGCGGGCGGTATTTGATGGAAAAAATTGTCGAGACGCCCGAGCCGTTAACGCATTTTGTTTTGCCTCAGGAGATACTGCGTGGTTGATAACAAGCATGTGGCGAGCTATAAAATTGGTGTCATCGGCCTTGCTGGTAAGTGGTCAACTGAAACCTTAGCTGATGAAGTTGAAGCGTTGACGGGATTTCGTTGTATTATTGATCTTGGCCAAGTCAGTGTTGATCTCGCTGCTGGTAGTGTTAATTTTGCTGGTCATGATCTCTGCCAATTTGATGCCCTTATTGTTAAAAAAATTGGTGCACAGTATAGCCCGAATTCGCTCGACCGATTAGCTTTATTGGAGTGGATAGCTCAACAAGGTGTTCGGGTTTATTCTGACCCTAGCAGTATGGGGCAATTGGTTAACCGTTTAAGCTGTACACTTAAGTTGCAAAGTGCGGGTATACCCATGCCGGCTACCGTACTCTGTGAGGAGCTAGATCAGGCGGTTGAAGCCATCCGTGGTTTTGGTGAAGCAGTATTAAAGCCTTTCTATTCAACTAAGGCTGTTGGGATGGTCAAGGTGGCGGCGGATGATAGTGACTTAATGGATAAAGTCAATCACTTTAAGCGAAATAACGCCATCATGTATATTCAGCAGCGGGTGTATATTCCTGGGCGAGATCTAGGCATTATGTTTTTAGGCGGCAATTATATTGGTACTTATGCTAGGGTTGCGGCGCAAGACAGTTGGAACACCACAACACAGGACGGTGGCCACTATGCGCCTCATGAACCGCGGCAGACAACGATAGCGATAGCAACGCGGGCCCAAGCGCTCTTTAAGTTGGCGTTTACAACTGTTGATGTTGTCGAAACCGATGATGATAATGAGACGGTCGTGTTCGAGGTATCAGCATTTGGTGGGTTTAAAGGAGCTGAAACAGCATTGGATATGAGTATTGCTAAGCAATATGCCGCATATGTGGTAGAACAACTCGAGCTGGCATCTTAAGCAGGGGCCATTAAATGCAGGGTCGATTAAATAAAGTTTTAGCGTTGTCCAGCTGCTGGTTGGACGGTATTTTTGAGTAGGGTTTTTTGACGATGATGACAGCCGAAACATTAGCGCAAACTGTTTTATTAAATCACACGGTTGCCGAAACCGCTTTACTGTTAGAGTTTGGCAACTATCGTGTGAATGTGCTGAGTAACGAAACCTCTTTGTTAGACGCATTGCGTATCTACTTCGCCGAGTTTATTGCCGGCGATGACCAACTACCTAACGCGCAGGTCTATGCTCTTGAGACCGATATGACAAAGCCTGATGTAGAATTCCAAGATTGGGTGAGAGAAGGAGGTAAAAGCGGACGTAAAGATGCTTTTCATGATCTCGAAGATGGGCGCTTGCTTTATAAAGTAAGAACAGGCATGAACTATATCCAAACGCCGTCTTTGCATATCGCTTACGGTCCTTGCCGCGCTAATATCAGTCAAGTGATTAATTTCATTCTTACCCAACATATGACCTATTTGCAGCACCAAGGCGCATTGATTTGCCACGCTTCTGCCATTATGGCACAGGGTGTTGGTGTGGCTTTCGCTGCCTTTTCCGGTGGCGGTAAGTCGACTTTAGCGCTGCATTTGATGAATCAAGGCTATAACTTTGTGTCAAATGATAGACTTTTTATTCATTGTCAAGCTGCCGACACCAAAATGTATGGTGTCGCCAAGCAACCGCGAATAAACCCAGGTACCATTATTAATAATGAGACGCTGTTGCCGCTTTTACCCCAGCAGCGCTATAACGAGCTTAAGCAACTGCCAACAGCAGATTTGTGGCAGCTAGAAGAAAAATATGATGCGCCAATTGCTGATTTATATGGTCCAGGTCGCTTCCAGTTAGTCGCTGTAGCCAAGGCTTTGGTGATTTTGAATTGGAGTCATGATACTGCCGATAAAACTGAACTTAACGAGATCACCCCAGCTGAAAAACCTTGGTTGCTGGACGCAGTAATGAAGTCGCCGGGGCCGTTTCACTACGATAGTGATGGACGTCTGTGGCGCAACGGGCGAACACCAGAACGAGACCACTATCTAGAACAGTTAAGTCAAATGACAGTTTATGAAATGACGGGTCAGGTCAACTTTAGTGAAGCAGTAACTCGTTGCCAAGCATTGTTTTAGTTTATTGTTGGCCACTCCACTGTCAGTGACGCTAA
>JANQMK010000470.1 GCA_028280085.1 Pseudomonadales bacterium | reverse complement strand
TTAGCGTCTTTTTTTAGTTAACCGTTTATCAATTGAGTCAATGCAATGCAACACATGATAATATTCATCTTTATGTATTTGAGCTTCGCACCACTACTGGCCTGGTCAGATGATCAATCAAATACTGATGATCAGTCTGCAGAGATTGTACTACAGCCTGAGCTAAAACGACGCGCAATCGATCTCGATAAAATTGACGGTGGTGATTTTGAAGTAGGTTTATTTGTTGGCATCCTAAATATTGAAGACTTCGGTAATGACACTGTCTACGGCGTGAGAATCGCCTACCATATCACAGAAGATTTTTTTGTCGAAACAACAGCAGGTAGATCTGAAGCCGGAGAGACTAGCTTCGAACGCCTGAATCAGTCAGCGCCATTATTAACAGATGAAGAAAGAGAGGTCTCATACTATAACCTCGCCATGGGTTTTAATGTATTTCCCGGCGAGGTATTTATTGGTAGCAAATACGCCTTTAGTTCTGCCCTTTACTTCGTCATAGGCGCAGGCAACACGGACTTCGCTGGCGATGATCGTTTCACCATAAACTACGGCGTAGGCTATCGAATTTTATTCCAAGACTGGCTAGCGGCCCATGTAGATATGCGCGATCACATCTTCGATATTGATATTTTAGGCGAAGAACAAACCACACATAATTTAGAATTTCATACCGGCTTGACATTTTTCTTTTAACATATAGGCGAACTCTGATGAAAGCCAAACAGACAAAACATCTTATCTTTATTGGATTGATAGGCTACTGCTTTATATTAGCAGGTTGCGGCATAAAACCATGGGTAAGGCCTTATGACAGGTTAAATCTAGCTGAACCTGTTATGTTAGTCGACAGACATCCAGTATCTACCAGCTATGAACACCATGTATATCAGGCTCGAGAAGGCTCACGCGGTGCAGAAGGCGGTTCAGGCGGCGGTTGCGGCTGTAACTGAATCAACTGCATTAAAATGCGTAATGCGAGCATAACAGGCTGAGATATTAACGGATAAGCTATGCTAACAGAATGTAAACTCAGATATATATCAGTTGTTTTTCTCTACTTGCTTATTTATTTAGCTCCCTACGCTCACGCGACTATTTTGCCTGAAGACAGAGCAGACCTTATGTATCATTCCTTCAATGGTGGTGGAGTGACAATTAGCGGACCGTCGCTACTCGTACGAAAAAAAGCAACAAAAAACCTTTCCGTTGCAGCGAAATACTATGTTGACAAAGTTAGCAGCGCATCGGTGGATGTTATTGCCAGAGCAAGCAAATATACAGAAGAACGTAAGGAAAAAATGCTAGGCATAGATTACCTTAACGAAAAGAGTATTCTTAGCATGTCGTATACTCAAAGCGATGAAAACGATTTTCACGCAAAGACCGTCAATGTAGGTATAACGCAGGATTTCTTTGGCGATATGACAACACTATCCATGAGCTACGCATACGGTTGGGATGATTTTGGCATGTTAGACAGTGAAGAAAAATTTGATGCTAAGCGACAACATTACCGACTTGGTGTATCCCAAATACTTAGCAAGAATCTACTGGCCCAAGCTAATATAGAAATTATTACTGATGAAGGTGATCTCAACAATCCTTACCGAAAAGTTCGCTATATCGACCCATTTGCCGATTGTGAGTGTGGTTATTCTTACGAAGACGAAATTTATCCTAGAACACGCACTAGTCGAGCTTATGCAATTAGCGCTAAATATTTTTTACCCTACAATGCATCAATTTCCGAATACTATCGCTACTTTAACGACACTTGGGGCATTGAATCCCATACGTTAGATATCAGCTATGCCCATGCCTTCAAGGAAAATTGGATTTTCGATATTAGGCTGCGTTATTATACCCAGAACAAGGCAGATTTTTATAGAGACATCTTCAACCATGCTGGCGAATTTGATATCCGTGCACGTGATAAAGAGCTTAGCACTTTTCAAGATAAAACAATTGGCATCGGTGTTAATTATACTATACCTGTAAGCAAAGTTAGTTGGTTGGACAAAGGCGGCATTAATTTATACCTAGACCATATTAAGTTTGAATATGACGACTTTCGTAATGTAAACACGATCAATTCGGTAGCTGGGGCTGAACCATTGTATAGCTTTAGTGCCAATGTAATTAGATTTTTTGTTACCATCTGGTATTGAGCCAACGCAGTTATGCACAAGCACCATAAAGCTTTCCAGACTAGCCATTATCTGTCATTAAAGGTAGCGAAATAATAAATTCCGTGCCCTGGTTGACAACTGATTTTACACTGATGTTGCCACCATGCTCTTGGATGATTTGCTGTGACAGAGCCAAACCAAGCCCCGTTCCTTTATCCTCCGTTTTTGTCGTATAAAAGGGCTTGAATATAGTTTCGAGATTAGCTGCTTCAATACCACAACCATTGTCTCGGATACGCAGCTCAATACTGTCTTGGCCTGCCATTTTCGTCTGAATAAAAATATGGCCTTTATCAGTTATCGCTTGCGCTGAATTAACCAGCAAGTTGAGAAACACCTGGCTCAACTGGTTGGGATTACAGTGCACTAAAGGTAAAGTTGAGTAGTCTTTTTCAACGGCAACATGATATTTCAATTCATTGCGGGCAATATTCAACGCAGATTCAATACACTGATGGATATCCACTGTTTCTTTTTGCTTTTCATCTTTACGTGAAAACGCCTTAAGATCAGCAACAATTGTTTTGATTGTACTAACACCCGTAATAGATTCACTGATTAGTTGCTGCAAGTCATCTAGCAAATATTCTATATCCAACTCATGCTTAAGCTGTCTAATTGGCTTAAGCAAATCATTTTCACCAAGTTTACTCTCCAACGTACCATAGGCATCTAGTAATTTTAACAGGTCAGTTATATATTCTTTTAATGAATCGAGGTTGGAGCTAACATAACCTACTGGGTTATTGATCTCATGGGCAACACCTGCCGCCAACAATCCCAACGAGGCAAGCTTCTCTGACTGCAATAACAAGTGGTTAGCTTCATCTAACTGCTCATTTTTTTCTTCCAGAGAGTCAGTCGCCAGCTGTAATTGTCGCTCCATGTTCAAACTATGCTGTGCTAGTGCGAGCTGAGTTTCTATGCGTACCAACAGTTCATCTTGTGTAAACTGTGAGTAAATATAGTCAACGGCACCCAATTCAAACGCGTTACAAATGTCATCGATGTTTTTTGACTCTGAAACCACTATCACAGGTAAATTGTGAGTCTCGTGGTCAACCAAATGGGCCAACACCTCGATACCACCGACAGCCGGCATCTTAATATCAAGCAACAAAATATCATATGTTGACGCAGCTAACGCCTCGAGACAAGATTGTCCATCGTTTACCACTGACACATCATAATGATCTTCTAATAATGCTGTCAGCCGTTCGCGATTAAATACGCTGTCATCAGCTACTAGTACTTTTTTTCTCATCATCCCATCCTAATGGCTGGCAAAAAAGAACTACTTGCATCTGCCTTAGCCTTTCTCCATTTACCGGTTAAGCCACATCGGAAATATCAGCTTCGTTTAGTGATTCATACTCTCTACATACCTCAACAAATATTCGCGGTGGTACCTCTGCACTTTGACACAGCGACGCTAAAATATGACGGATCTTTTCATTGATAACACTACCTTGCCCTACTAATACTACACCCGTATCAACCAGCACGTCACGCGATAGAACCATGCCATCTTCTAACTCTTCTAGAGCAACACGTCGCTCCTTACCTTTTTTTGCTAGTACGCTCTCTTGCTGTAGCAAGTGCTCAAATAAAAACACCAGGTCTTTATCATAAAACTTTCCTGCTTTGGCTTTCAGATATTCAATGGCCTCTTTGTCAGACAACTTCTTTGGCAATAACATGCCATCTAACAATAACGAATAGTCTCTAATAATCGCAATAATACGCGACCCCATCGGTATTGCATCGCCACTCAGCGCATCCGGAAAGCCAGCGCCATTAATTCGTTCATGTTGGTGACGAATGTAAAGACCTGCTTCATTCAACGCAGGTACCGCCATCAGTAAAGCTTGGCCTAGGGTTGGGTGCGCTTTAAATGTTTTTAGTTCCGCCGGGTTCAGTTTGTCATAAGGAATCTGCAGTAGATTTTCGGCCAACCCCACTTTTCCAATATCTTTAAGCAGCGTGGCATAATAAATCTGCCGGCGAGCTTTTTTATCACAACCCAAGGTCTTCGACATTTTTGAAGCAATCTTCGCTAAATCACGATTACGCGATTGATCCAGGTGTTGGTGAACCTCAATTATGCCTGATAATAACTCAACCGACGCGGTATAGGAACGAGATAAATCCCGATGCGTTTGATTGAGAACTTCAACGGATTTTTCCAACTGCTTCGTTCTAGCTTTTACTTTATCTTCTAAACTACTATTTAGTTCGTCCAGCGGTT
>JANQMK010000459.1 GCA_028280085.1 Pseudomonadales bacterium | reverse complement strand
GTTACGGCCCTCGTCATCCAAATTAAGGGCGTCTTCAACATCGATATCACTTACCCCCAAATCACCACTGTATTCAGTGTTCCAATTTCCCCCACCGGCATACAAACCAAATATAGTATCAGCTAAAACACTGGGGGATAGCAATGCAATACTGGTTAATAATAGAGCTTTTCTCATTATCTTCTCCAAGAAGTCACTTAACTAGAACCGTGTAAACCCTAAAACATGGTAAACCTTATGACATTGTAAACCATAGTGTAAACCATAGTTCAGTGAACAGCTTAGGTAAAATGTCTTAAAATAACAGCGAGGCGGCACCAATTTCCACTTTCTACGACATGCTAGTAGTAACAAATCCGCTGAGAAGCGGTGACTTTGATTAGCATTAAAATAGTCTGATATGCGCATTCGTTATGCAAAAATAAATATATGGGATATCCTTTAGCAGCTTTATCAAACAGCGAAGAACGGCTACTATGCTTCTCGCCCCAATAATCGTAACCTCACTCGAAAGCTTAACCTGTTGAACGAGAACTTAACCCACTACCTACTTAAACCTACTACCTATTTAAAAAGGTGACACCATGAGATTGATCAGTCATGTCAAATAAAGATACCACGCTTGCCCCGGCTGATAGTAACCGCCTCTTTCCCAATATCCGTATTGTATTAATTAATACTTTTCATCCCGGTAACATAGGTTCCGTGGCTCGTGCAATGAAGACCATGGGCCTGAGTGAACTATACCTAGTCGCGCCAAAACAGTTTCCCGCTGAGGAAGCCACTACCATGGCGGTGGGTGCAGACGACATCTTAGCAAGCGCTAAGGTCGTCAATACACTACATGAAGCTATTGACGACTGTGCACTAGTAGTCGGCACCAGTGCGCGCTCGCGTGCCAATCCCTGGCCGGTAAAAACCGCTAACGAAGCAGCTCAGCAGATTGTTGCCGAATCCAAAACCCAACAAGCAGCTATTGTCTTTGGCCGCGAAACCATGGGGTTACATAACGACGAATTGCAACGGTGCAATGTACACGTTTACATTCCTTCCAACCCTAATTACAAAGCGCTTAACTTGGCTGCAGCCGTACAGATTATTTGCTACGAGATTTTTCTCGCTGGCGGCACAAAAAGCGATTATAAACAGCAAGTCACGGAATACAGCACCAAAAAGGATATGGACTATTTTTACGAGCATCTAGAACAAACGCTACGCGATATCGGCTTTATCATCAAAGCCCACCCAGGTAAAACCATGCTAAAGCTAAAACGTTATTTTAATCGCACACGCCCAGAACTACTCGAATTAAACATGCTGCGCGGCATATTAACCGCTATTCAAACCGCTGCGCACAAAAAACCAAAGCACGATGATTAATTGATCTACTGACTGATTGAAATAGTTGCACCATTGAGTGGTAAACCAGTAACTTCTGATTGCGCGGCATCGGCATGGTTAATCCTAACTTCCTTTAATTTTACGCTATAGGTTCTCACCGCGCCGTTTGTTTGAATTTGCTGGTTAGCGTTATTATCTGAAGAACTACTATCACTACTGCAGCCAACCAACCCGCCACTAGTGGCCGTTATAAGCATAAGCATTGCCGCAAAGGCGTTATACTTTTTCATAAGTATTTACCTGAACTATTTGTGTCTTTTAAGTATTAAAAATCATAAACCAGAATGAAATCATTGGCGCCACGTTGCAATGTAACAGGGGCGACCAAACCTAGTTCCAATTCACCATTGTCAACGCTATAAATACCGTTACCTACCTCAACATCTCCCGGCGACAAACCAACGATACCATCTTGTTCTAGGTACAGTCTTACTGCCGTAATATCTTGATCATCACTACCAACCCCTTGAGCTTCTAGCAAGAGGCTAGACAGTTGCGCACCATCAACCGTTGATACGACGGTAAAGCTCATAACGGCTACCCCGGTTGCACCTGCGGTAACCGATTGATCCGGTATCGATGCATTTTCAGTAACGGAAAAGCTAATAAAATCGGTAGCGATCCCGCTAGGATCAACAATCACACCATTGCCGACACCATCTACGTCATTTGGACCACCATCTTCTATAGTTAACTGAACACAATGATACCCTTCAGTAAGACCATCGGTATAAGAGGCGTCGCCAACCCTCGGGCATATTCCCATCAAACCTGGTGCCGACATCACCCGGTTGTTTTCATCCTCAACAAAGGCTTGCCAACCCACCAGGCCATCTTGTGAGAGATTAGACCCATAGTATTTGCGGTAACTGGCATTGGCCGGAATAGCCGCGGATAAGGCAATCACAATATCCGTTGAACTACCCGGTTCAACACCAACGATTTCAAAATCAAACAAGCCCAATGGATAATCGTAGCCTAGGTCTATCGCATCTTCCGCAACACCACCGGCATCTCCACCAAAGGCCGCTAGCTCACCCAAGCTAATACTGGCGGCATTTTTACCACTGGCGATCGCCGCTGTGCCTAACTCCAACGACAGCCCCGGTGTGACTTGCAATAAAAATCTCGATGTCTCGCCGGGTTGGCCTTGGCTAATATGCTCTTCAGTGCCGTCAACATAATCGGCGATACCATCACCGTCAGCATCACCAAAGCCTTCGGCAGCATCAGATAATCCGTCATTATCACTATCAACCGAGTCAAGCAGGTCTATGGCAGTATCAATTAATCGAATATAGAGGTAGTCCTCACCCGATAAATCATTATCGCCACTATCGGTGACCGCTACTGATAAACGATAGAGTCCGACAGTCATGAGTGACGGGTCAAAGGTAAAGCGGTTATCTGCGACACTGCTACCAACAATGTTATTGTTCAACTGACTCCAATCAACGACATGAGTATCGTTGACATTGGGGTCTTCGATATTAACTCTCAGCTCAACGAGACCACCATCACGCGTGATAACAGTGGTGTCAACACCCCGTTGATTTGCCACTAACATCACTTCCGGCGCCACATTGAATTCAGTGATCGTTATCGTATGAGTACTTTGCGGGCCCAAAACAACATCACCGGCCAGCGGTTCTTGCAGCGTTATCACGAGCTCTTCATCACTTTCTGGGAACTCATCATTAAATACGTTAATGGTAACGCTAGCGGTGATACCCTCTTCAATACGAATTGTGCCCTCTGTTAAATCATGGTCATCCGCATCAGCGGTAGAGTCAGCTAGGCTAAACGGCACCTCAACCGGATAAACTGCTGCTTCGCCAGTGAGTACCGCAGATAAAGAAATAAGACTGCCTTCAGTAACAACATTTGGTGCAGATAAGTTAATTTGCGGTAGTACCGTGACCAGCTGTTGCGCAGTTCCGGTTAGTCCGGCACTATCGGTGGCAGACCAGGTTAACACATATTGCCCTGTCGCAAAGGGACCAGCATTATCAACCGTAGCAATCAACTCTCCATCTACATTATCAGTCGCGCTAGCAATACCCAGGTCTAACGGCGTTAACGGACCGGTAGAGCTCACTGTTAATGATGGCGGTGCCGTCACCACCGGTGGCAGATCATCGAGATCAATGCGGGTACCTTGGTTAAATTCATCGATGTTAGGGATGCCATCTCTATCAAGATCGTCAAAAGCATCAAGATAGTTTAGCGGATCTAGTCCCAGGGCAATCTCTACATCATCAGGTATTTGATCGCCATCGTCATCAAGATCAGCTTCGTTACCAATACCATCACGATCGGTATCAACAGATTCATTTGGGTTCAGCGGCAGGTCATCTTGCTCGTTAGGAACGCCATCATCGTCGCTATCGGGATCAATTGCGTTAATCAGACCATCACCGTCAAAATCCGCAAGGTCACGTCTTATGGTAAACACATCCAGCTCTTTTCGGGTTTGTGCACTGGCGAACACGCCTTCATTAAGCTGTAATAGCGACACGGTTTCAGGACGGTGCTCGGTTTCTTCATCGAAAGATCTTTCCTCTGTAAAGCCCATAGGATAGATACCCTGTTGCAATGCAACTTCAATAAAGTCAGTGCTCAACACGACATTACTCAACTGTATATCAACATCAGCCAGCGTATTTAAGTCAAGAGTAGCACGGCCAACGGGCAGCGACACCGCAATATAACCAACTGTTGCATTCACGGCGCTAGCGGTTACAGCCTCTTCACTAAAGAGCGCAATATCAAAACTGTTTTGAGAGACATGATCAACGCGCGTAATTAATGGTATGTCTTCGTCACGGGATTGAATCGTTGCAAACACCGCGGTACGACCGGCAAACTGTTGGCTAAATGTAACCCGAGACCAGTTCTGCAAACCTGATAAACCTACCGTTCCTACCTCCCATGCCACGCCTTCGGCTGATCGATAGTGGCCTACCTCTGCCACCAAATAAGCCAATGACTCATCGCCATGTGCCAACTGTTGATAAGCCCAATTCGCCAAGCGAATCTCGAAGCTATCACTATCCACTGCTCTTATTTCAGTCGTTACCGGAGCGGGGTCATTATTAGTTAAGGTGCCCAAGAGTACTACTGGCGCATTATATTGGGCATTGTGCTCAACCGTTTGCCATTCAGAGGTAACCACCAATTCCTGTTCACCTAGCTGTAAGCTATCGCCGACGTTGCCTGCTCCGCTATCTAGCACAGTTAATGTGAAGGTAACACTCGCTGTTAATTGGCCATCACTTACCGTCACAGTCATAGGATAAACCCCAACATCAGACGTGTTAGGTGCCAGCGTTAAGATATTAGCATTAAGAGCGGCAAATCCAGCTATGGTATCGAGACTATAGGTAAGCGGATCATTGTCAGCATCAGTCGCATTAAGTGTTATGGTTATTAGACTATTGGCATCCATTGATTGATCAACAATGGGGGCCAATACCGGTGCTCTATTAAGATTATTCACAATCACATTGACTTGCTGAGTCGCCGTTAAATCACCGTCGTCAACCGTTATCGTCAGTTGATAACTACCAGCATCAGCAAAGCCGGGAGCAACAGTCAAAGTATCGGCCACCATTGATGCAAAGGCAGGCGTATTTAACGCGGAGAACGTCAGTGGATCTGAATCCGGGTCACTCGCGCTAAACTGGCTAACCAGCGTTTCACCCTCATTGAGAGTAATATCGGAAATCGGCGTAAGCACAGGTGCACGGTTAGTATTGTTAACCGTTATAGTAAAATCTTGGCTAGCTGTTAATGCACCGTCAGATGCCGTTGCCGTTATCACATAAACACCTGCCCCAGTAAAATCTGGTGCAATCGTTAAGGTATCGCCAGTTAAACTAACAAAGCTCGGTTGCCCGTTAATTCGATACGTTATCGGATCATTATCTTCATCGGTTGCTAACAACGTCAATTGAGTTTGCTCGCCTTCAGCCAGGCTAAGATCACTGATTGGCTGCAATATGGGGGCACGGTTAGTTTGCGAAACAGTAAGTGCAAAGGACTTGGTATCAGTCAAACTACCATCATTGGCCACCACACTAATATTATAGGTACCAGCATCACCAAATCCTGGAGTAGCCACAAGTTGCGTAGCCTGTAGTGAGACAAAGCCGGGTAAACCAGTCGCCTCAAACGTAACGGGATCACCATCAGGATCACTCGCAACTAAATCAATCGTCAGACTGTTACCTGCAGCAACAGTCTGATCAGCGATTGGCGACAATACAGGAGCTCGGTTCGTTTTACTAACTGTTAGAGTAAATCTCTGGCTAACTTCTAAGTCTCCATCGCTAGCAATAATTTCAATGGCGTAGACACCACTGGTACCAAAGCCAGGATTAATATTCAGTTGTGAGCCTGTCAATATCGCAAAAGGAGGCAGGCCAGTTGCACGTAACTCAACAGCGTCACCGTCTGGATCTGAAGCTTGCAAATTAATAGTGAGAGAACCGTTTTCTAATACACTCTGGTTACCAATAGCATCCAGTACAGGCGCGCGATTAGTGGGGAGCACATTAATGGTAAAGGACTTACTATCACTCAATGTACCATCACTAGCAATTGCCCGTACGGCATAGGTACCCGCATCATCGAAACTAGGCGCCAGCTCGATAACCGCACCATTACGACTGGCAAAAGCAGGTAAGCCTTGGGCATCATAACTAACCACATCACCATCGGGGTCACTAGCTCGCAATGTCATACTCACGACGTCCCCTTCCGCCACTGACACATCGGCAACAGATTGCAGACTGGGGGGCCGATTGGTACCACCGACAACAAGAGTAAAGGTCTCTGTTACGGTTAATTGGCTATCACTTGCTATCACCGCAATGTTATAAGTGCCAGCCTGAGTAAAGTCTGGATTAAAGCTCAGTTGTGTACCATTCAGTTGCCCAAAGCTTGGTAAATTGTTAGCCGTCAGCGTCACCGTATCACCATCGGGGTCACTCGCGTTTAATGCAA
>JANQMK010000422.1 GCA_028280085.1 Pseudomonadales bacterium | reverse complement strand
AGATCGGTCTTGTAGTACGTGGATAGACCGCATTATGAAAACTGAGCGAGGTAGCTTACCTCATATTTGTGTCCCTATTAATGGCAAGGGCACGCCTGATCATATTGCGATTACACGAGCATTGGCAAAATTGTTTAGTCACCGCGTCGAGGTAGATATATCGCCAATTTTTGCCTAGTTTTTTGCGTGGTTAAGTGCTTGATGGAGAGTGTTACAAACGGGATACAAAGTAGATGTCAATGTGTTGCCTAATCTGGAATATAAAAGATAATGCATAAAGTAGCAGTAATTGGAATGTCAAACGTGTTTCCCGGGTCAACTACCCCGGAAGACTTTTGGCAAAAACTACTCGACAAAGTTGATTGTCGTAGCGAAGCCACTGCCTATCAGATGGGTGATGATCCTAATCGTTTTTATAAGCCGGATAAGGGCGATTCAGACTATTTCTACTGTAAGATGGGAGGCTATATTCATGATTTTGTGTTCGATTCTAGCGGTTTTCGCCTGCCCAAAGAGTATATTGATGGTTTAGATGATTTATTTAAATGGTCGCTATATGTGGCAAGAGAAGCTTTAGGTGATAGTGGCTATCTAGATAAGAATGATGTGTTAGACAGAGCCGGATTAATATTAGGTAACCTATCGTTTCCTACTAAAATGTCAAACCACTTGTTTTTGCCGCTGTATCAAGCGCTAGCCCAGTCCGCTATCCAAAAAGTGCTTGACCGGTCCGATTTTTATTTAACGCCTCATACCAAACCACAGGATGTCAGCCCATACAACGGTTTTATCGCCGGTTATCCCTCTGCCGTTGCGGCGCAAGCTTTGGGTATTCGGGGAGTTAATTTTTGCCTTGATGCGGCTTGTGCCTCGTCACTTTATTCCGTTAAATTGGCTTGCGATTACCTTGTGACGGGCAAACAAGATTTAATGTTAGCTGGTGCAGTCAGTGGTGGCGATCCGTTATTTGTCAATTTGGGCTTTTCGATTTTTCAAGCCTATCCAGAAAATGGCATTCATGCACCGTTTGATCAATCATCCCAAGGTCTGTTCGCAGGGGAAGGCGCCGGTGTTTTGGTACTAAAACGGTATGATGAAGCAGTCGCGGACGGTGATAAGATTTATTCCATAATCATCGGCGCTGGTTTGTCTAACGATGGTAAAGGCCAGCATGTCTTAAGTCCTAACACCAAAGGTCAGGTTAAGGCTTATGAGCGTGCCTATGACGATGCCGCTATTAGTCCTGCCGATGTTGATTTTGTCGAATGTCACGCAACGGGGACTCCGTTGGGGGACAAGGTAGAATTGGGTTCAATGGAAAGTTATTTTTGTCAGCGCGGTGCCTCGCCTTACATTGGCTCGGTGAAATCCAACTTAGGTCACTTGCTAACGGCGGCTGGTATGCCGGGCATGTTTAAAGTGATGTTAGGTATGGAACATGGACTGATTCCACCGACGATCAATTTGCAGCAACCAATGGCATCACCAAATGGTATGTTAAACGGCGGCAACATAGTGTCTGACACTATGCCATGGCCAGAAAATACGAAAGGTCGACCACGTCGGGCCGGTGTTAGTGTTTTCGGTTTTGGTGGTGCCAATGCGCATATGGTATTTGAAGCTGACTCGAAGGTTGGTCGCGATGAACCTAGCAGTCAGGCCGCCAAAAGGGTTTCAGATCAGGCGCCTCAATTGGGCCATACTCGAATGGCCATTGTTGGTATGGATGCATTATTCGCTGGTTGCGATAGGCTGTCAGCGTTGCATGAAACGATCTATGCCGGTAAACAGCATTTTAAACGCGATCTTACGGCGCGCTGGCGAGGAGCGGATAATGAGGAGCTTTTGAGTGCGCTAGGTATCAGCGCTGATGAATTGCCGCTATCGGCTTGTATTGATGATTTTGATTTT
This sequence comes from Pseudomonadales bacterium, assembly GCA_028280085.1. Taxonomy (GTDB): domain Bacteria; phylum Pseudomonadota; class Gammaproteobacteria; order Pseudomonadales; family JANQMK01; genus JANQMK01. The sequence continues at coordinate 2,202 of JANQMK010000422.1, read as the reverse complement.
AATTTTATGCACTTTAAAGTGCCGCCTAATGATGATGATCGTTTGATTCCACAACAACTCGTTGTTATGAAAGTTGCAGATCGGGCTATTGTTGAATCTGGTATTAGTAGTGGCAGCAATGTGGCGGTATTGGTTGCAATGGGCGTAGAGCTTGAATTGCATAAGATCAGAGGGCGGGTAAATATAGCGGCGCAACTCGATGACAGCTTGCCGCAGATCGATGTCGACCTTAGTCAAGAACTACGCAGTGAATTAGAAACTGCAGTAAAAGACGGCATTTATGCTGCGGCAAAACTAAATCAATATACTAGCGCCATCGGAAATATTATGGCGTCACGTATTTCGTCACTATGGGATTTTTCCGGCCCTGCAATCACTGTTTCAGCAGAAGAAAATTCAGTTGCTCGTTGTCTCGATATTGCAGAAAATCTGCTGCTAACCTCTGACGTCGAAGCGGTGGTGGTCGCTGCGGTTGACCTCTCTAGTAGTGCGGAAAGCATGTTGCTACGGCGTACGTTAGCGCAATGGAACACAAGCAAGTGTTCACTGAGTTTTGAACAAGATGTCAATGGCTGGAATGTGGGTGAAGGTGCGGGTGCGATTGTACTACGACGACTGGATGATGCACAAGCGGAAAACGCTAAAATTTATGCGACAATTGATGGTATCGGCACTGCGCTTGGCGTTAATCGTCAAGCTGTTGCAACTGCGGCAGAAAATGCGTTACAAAGAGCAGGGCTAGCCAGTGAGGCCATTGGTTATGTTGAAGCGCATGCCAGTGGGGTTAGCCACGAAGATATCGAAGAGTTCGCCGGTCTACAACATACTTATCCGAATAATAATAGCGAGAAGACAGTGGCTATTGGTTCGGTGAAGGCGAATATTGGCCACACATTTTCGGCTTCTGGTATAGCCAGTATAATTAAAACCGCGCTTTGTTTGTATTATCGTTTTGTTCCTGGCGTTCCCGGCTGGCAGAAGCCAAAAAATAGCGAGCAGTGGCAAGAATCTGCGTTTTATGTGCAACACCAATCGAAAACATGGTTTACGAATGGTGCCCAATCTCGTGCTGCGGCGGTGAGTTCAATTGGCGTGGATGGTTCGGCTTCACATGTGATCTTGTCGGAATATTCTGGTCAAGCAAGCCCTGTATCAGATTATCTTGCATTATCTGCAACAACTTTAGTGACTGTTCGTGGTAACTCCGAACAAGCACTGCGGGACGCGTTGGCTGATGTCATCGCGCAAGCCAAGCAGGGCATCAACATCCTTGATATTGCCCAAGCACATTACGATGACGCAGTGCTAAAGCAGTCTGCTTATGTGTTGGCGCTGGTTGCGGGTAATAACCAGGAGCTATTGCAAGAAGCAGCTGGCGCCGAAAAAGGCATCGCTCACGCTATGCAACATGAGGTGGAATGGGCCTCGCCCCGCGGCAGCTATTTTACCCCTAAACCTCTAGCAAAAACAGGCAAGGTTACTTTTGTCTATCCCGGCGGGTTTACATCCTTTTTAGGTCTTGGCAAGGATATATTCCAGCTGTTTCCAGAACTGCATGCTGTTATTGCCAATCATACGTCTCGACTTGGCGCTATGGTAGGTGATGGGTTATTTCATCCACGTACGGTATCTCCGCTGACTGATGAACAAATTAAGCAACGTATGGTTGCTTTAATAAATACCCCGATAGCGATGTTCGAAAGTGGTATTTGTTATGCGGTTATCTTTACGGAAGTCATGCGCCGTTGTTTCGGATTGAAAGTTGATTCTGCTATAGGCTATAGCATGGGAGAAATATCCATGTTGTATGCTCTGGGTGTATGGGATGGTTCTGATGAAATGAGCCAAATACTGAATACGCGTCCGGTGTTTAAGACTCGCTTAGCAGGTCCTATGGAAACAGTAAGAGAAGCTTGGTCGTTAGATAGTGAAGTGCCAGATAGTAAGCTATGGGCAGGCTATACCCTGAAGGCATCACCAGCGCAAGTTCAACAAGCCATTGCAAACGAAGATAAGGTATTCTTATTGCTCATAAATACCGAGAACGAAGTTGTTATCGCAGGCGAACCTAGTGCGACCAAACGGGTGGCAGAGTCGTTGGGGTGTGAATATTTTGTTGCACCAATGAGCGACGTCATTCATAACCCGCTGGTACGCGCCGATTATGACGCCTTGTCAAATTTACATCGTATGCCGGTTAAT
>JANQMK010000360.1 GCA_028280085.1 Pseudomonadales bacterium | reverse complement strand
GTCGGCGTTATTGGGTTCGACTGCAAGCAGTTTATGATAACAATCTTCTGAGTCTGACAACCGACCTACTTTGCGATAAACCGAACCCAAATCATTATAAACCTCTAAGGGGCATTGCGGTAAGCGCAAAGCTGTTTGCAGTGACGTCATGGCATCGTCGAAATGTCTTAACGCTGCCTGGGCTCGCCCGAGATTTTGATATGCTAGTACCTGTTTTGGATTTAGAGTAAGCGACCGCTTTAGTATTTGCTCTGCCTCGGCATGTTTACCTTGGTCATTATGTAGGATGCCGAAAAACAACAGCACTTTGGCGTTGTTTTCGTCAACCTGCAATGCTTGTTGGTAAAGGTCTGTAGCTGTCTTTAAGTCTCCTGCTAGATGCTGCTCAATAGCCAGTTCTAACAATGCTTCTGAAGTGGCATGTTGTTGGCTCGTGTTTCGCGCGGGTTTAGCAGGAGATGGGGGTGGCGGCGTGTTATCGTTCATTTGTTAATGTACTATACCTTTGGCGAAACCATGCCGATGCGAGCGCTAGGGAAGCGCTGACAAGTTTAGCAGATTTACCTCCTTGTTCATTCAGCGCTCGTCTGGGCCTGTGCTCCATTCAACATAGCTGATAACAGTCAAATATGGTAGATAATCGACACATTTAGCAATGTGGAAACGTTTTGGTTGATAAGACTTCAGGTTTGATTTGGTTGGTAATCGCACACTTGCTGGTGTTCATCATTAATGGGGCTTGGGTTAGGATGGTGATAAATAATATGCGAGCTGATCGTGCTTGTACCAAAATGGGCAAATTGGCTTTATGCTAAATACTATTTGACTATCTTCTTGGATAGCTTGCTGAGGGTGAGGGAGAGTTGGTTTGGCGCGTAGGGTACTTGTAACGAAATGGTTAGGCATTATTTGCGTTTGTTTTTTGTGCTTGAACAACGCGTTTGCGTCGGCTGATAAAATATTACTGGCTAATGGTGATTGGGAGCCTTATCAGTCAAGAGGACTAAAAAATAATGGTTTTGGCTCACAAATTGTGCAAGAAGCCTTTGCGTCAGTTGGTGTCGAGGTTGAGTTTAAATTCTTGCCTTGGAATAAGGGCTATGAAATGGCGAAAGATGGCAGGCTCCACGGAACTTTTTTTTGGGAACCTGATGAAAACCGGCGTAAGAGTTTTTACTATAGTGACCCTGTTTTACAAAAAGGTATAGTCTTTTTTCATTTACACGATAAGCCGTTGAACTGGAAAACAGTTGATGAGCTTATTAACTATAGTATCTGCGGTGTTGTTGGTAAGAGCTATGGTGATCATTTCGATGTGGCTGAAAGTGTAGGTCGAATCAATGTCAATTGGGCTGCTTCTGAGATTGAGTGTTTTCAGCGATTATTAAGCGGCGAGATTGATATTTTCCCCATAGACCCAGAAAAAGGTTATAGCTTTTTGCGTAATGATTTTCAGCCGTTGGACCGTTATCGCGTTACTTACCACCCTAACTTTATACCGCCAAGCTCTAGCTTACATTTACTTATATCCAAACATGCCATCGATGCTAAGCGTTATATTGATTTGTTTAACAAGGGTCTTAAAAATTTGAAAAGTACCGGAAAGATAAAAAAATATTCTATGGAATCACGGATGGGACTTTACAAAAAAATAAAGTAAAACCGGCAAAGGCTGGCAGTATACTCGAATAATGTACGAAGTCCCTTTACTAGCCTATACTTTAGTTTAGGTCTCAAGATAATGCGGACATATTGCTATGGTGAACTTGTCTGTCTATAAATCTAAAAATCCCATCAGAATAGTTTCAGCAGCTTCTTTATTTGATGGCCATGACGCGGCGATCAATATCATGCGTCGTGTTATTCAAGCTTACGGCGTTGAGGTGATTCACCTTGGCCACAATCGTAGCGTCGCCGATTTAGTTGAGTGTGCAATTGAAGAAGATGTGCAGGGTATTGCCCTGACATCTTATCAGGGCGGTCATATGGAGTATTTTAAACATCTATATGATGAACTGCAGCGTCACGGCGTTGGACATATAAAAATATTTGGTGGCGGTGGAGGTGTTATTTTACCTAGTGAAGCCAGAGCGTTGCAAGAATACGGTGTTGCCCGTATTTATACACCTGATGATGGGCGTGCCATGGGGCTGAATGGCATGATCGATGAGGTAGTCAAAGCCTGTGATTTTTCGCTTATCAGTGGTAAGTCTATTGACTATGCTGGGATGAAACAGCGTGATTATGCTGCGATTGCACGAGCTATCTCGCTGGTGGAGAATAGTGATAGTATTGCACACCCAGATGCGATCAGTAATGATATTAAGCGGAGTCAAACCGCGATCTTGGGTGTTACCGGAACGGGCGGTGCCGGTAAGTCATCTCTGGTAGATGAGTTGTCGCGTCGTTTTACCACCGATTTTATTAACAGTAAGCTGGCTATTCTATCCATTGATCCTACGCGAAGAAAGACGGGCGGTGCATTGCTGGGCGATCGTATTCGTATGAACGCCATTGGTCATCCTAATATTTATATGCGCTCTATTGCTACACGTGGTGCTCATCAGGTGTTATCAGCAAAAATAGTGGATATGCTTGATCTTTTAAGACTGGCCGATTTTGATTTAGTGATACTGGAAACCTCTGGAATTGGTCAGTCAGATTCAGAGATTGTAGATATTACAGATGTGTCGCTATATGTCATGACACCGGAGTTTGGTGCAGCGACGCAATTAGAAAAGATCGATATGCTGGATATGGCTGATGTTATTGCCATTAATAAAATTGATAAAACCGGCGGTGAAGATGCGTTGCGCGCGGTCAAGAAACAATATCGCTATAACCACTATGATACGCCACTCAATGCCGACGACTATCCGGTTTATGGTACTACCGCATCAAAATTCAATGATGATAGCGTTAATCAACTTTATGCAGCGGTTTGTCAGAAATTAACAGAAAAAACAACAAAAATATTTGAACCGGATTTGACTCAATATCCTCAGCCAAAAATTGACAGCTATATAGTGCCTCCTCGGCGAACTCGGTATTTGACCGACATTGCACAGTCTGTAAGAGATTACAATGATTGGGTAGATAAACAATGTGATATAGCTGACAAACTATATGCCATCGATAGAGTATTGCAGCTGGTTGACGAGGAGCAACGTGACTCGGTTGATAGTATGTCGGAATTGAAGCGATTGCAAGGCGAATATAATAGCCAGTTGGACGCGGTTTGTAGGAGTGCTTTAGATGAATGGCCGGAAAAGAGAAATGCTTTGACGCAAGCCAAGGCAAATTTTAGAGTGCGTGATAGAGAGATCAGTATAGATAATTATTATGAATCTCTATCACATACAAAGATTGCAAAAATTGCTCTGCCAAATTATAGCGAGTGGGGTAGCTTGTTGCGCTGGCTACTACAAGAAAATGTGCCGGGTGAGTTTCCCTATACAGCGGGGCTCTTTCCCTATAAGCGCACCAATGAAGACCCCACTCGCATGTTTGCCGGTGAAGGTGGGCCGGAGCAAACTAATCGACGTTTCCACTATCTATCAAAAGATATGCCAGCAGCAAGGCTATCCACTGCGTTTGACTCGGTGACGCTCTATGGTGCTAACCCTGATAGGCGCCCTGATATTTACGGTAAGATCGGCAATGCGGGTGTATCCGTTTGTTGTTTAGATGATGTGAAAAAGCTATATTCTGGATTTGATCTCGCGGCACCAAAAACCTCCGTATCGATGACTATTAATGGTCCTGCGCCGTTTATTTTGAGCTTCTTTTTAAATGCTGCCATTGATCAGCAATGTGAAATATATATTAAAAAGCACCATTTAGAAGCTGAGGTTAACCAGCAAATAGATCGCATTGTTGCAGCGCGTGGTGGTGAGCGTACGTACTATGAAGGTACTTTGCCCGTCGGGCACGATGGTTTGGGTTTGATGTTGTTGGGTGTGACGGGCGATCAAGTGCTACCTCGGGATATTTATCAAAAAATTAAAGCTGACACCCTAGCGGCAGTTCGCGGTACTGTTCAGGCGGATATTTTGAAAGAAGATCAAGCACAAAATACCTGTCTATTCTCTACCGAATTTGCGTTGCGTTTGATGGGGGATATGCAAATGTATTTTATCGACAATTGCATCAGAAATTTTTATTCCGTATCTATTTCTGGCTATCATATCGCGGAAGCTGGTGCCAACCCAATTACTCAATTAGCATTGACCCTGGCTAACGGCTTCACCTATGTAGAATACTACCGACACCGTGGTATGAAAGTTGATGACTTCGTCTCTAATTTTTCGTTCTTTTTTTCTAATGGTATTGATCCTGAATATGCGGTTATTGGCAGAGTGGCTAGAAAAATATGGGCTAAAGTCATGCGTTACTACTATGGAACGAACGAGAAATCTCAGCAACTGAAATACCATATTCAAACCTCTGGTCGCTCTTTACATGCACAAGAGATTAGCTTTAATGATATTCGAACTACTTTGCAGGCGCTGTATGCAATTTATGATAACTGCAACTCTTTACATACTAATGCTTATGATGAGGCCGTGACGACTCCGACAGAGGAAAGTGTGCGGCGAGCGATGGCTATTCAGCTAATTATCAATAAAGAACTTGGCCTTGTTAAGAATGAAAACCCTTTGCAAGGAGCGTTTATTATTGAAGAGCTAACCGATCTGGTTGAGCAAGCGGTGTTGGAGGAGTTTGATCGAATTGCAGAGCGAGGTGGCGTGTTGAGTGCTATGGAAATGATGTATCAACGCAGCAAGATCCAAGAAGAAAGTATGTACTATGAGAAACTAAAACATACGGGTGAATTGCCTGTTGTTGGGGTCAATACTTTTTTGGATGAGCATGGCTCACCAACAGTGATACCAGAACAGGTTGTGCGTGCAACTGATGATGAAAAACAGCGCCAAATTGAAGCAGTTGAACGCTGCCACAAATATAATAATGATACGGCTATGCAACTGGAGCGGGTGAAAAAGGCTGCCTTAGAGGGTTTAAATACATTTGATGTTTTGATGGAGGCCTCCAAACACTGTACTTTGGGACAGTTATCCGTGGCTATGTTTGAGGTCGGCGGGCAATATCGCCGGAATATATAGGGTGACTAGCCAACTGTCAAAACAATGGCAGTTATAACATTTAAGGCATCTCTGGAGCATTTCCTCATTATTCAGAGGTGCCTTAATTGCTTAGAATTACTATTTCCCCTACAAAAAGATTGGAAATTGCGACTTAAGACGCTATCGGACCTATATAAAGCACTTTGCGCAACGCGCTCATATGCTATTCTTAATACAGATAATTATCGTTGCTGCAGTTGATTAATGGCGTAGATGTTGATGTCCTATCCTAGTATTCTCGATTTTGAAGCCTCCGGCCTAGACGCTGCGAGCTATCCAATCCAGGTTGCGGTTCTTCTCGAAGGCGAGCAAGAGCATGATTGGTTTATTCAGCCAGAGGCTAACTGGTCATATTGGGATCCTGTCGCAGAAGAGATTCATGGCTATAGTCGAGATGAAATAGTCGCGAAGGGCAAGCCCGTGGCAGATGTTGCAGTGGAGCTTAATAGAGCTTTAGAAGGACAGATAATATTCTGTGATGCTCTGGAGTGGGACAGTTTTTGGTTGCGGCGCTTATATGATGCAGCTTATATAAAACCGAAGTTTGAGTTGCACGATTTATCCGAACTGTTAACGCCACTACAGCTCAAGGCATTTCGCCTCGAAGTCGAAAAGATTTCTGCTTCGGGAACTTATCGTCACCACCATGCGGAGGAGGACGTTAAACTCATTCTCCAGGCATATTTACAAATTCAAGATCGTACCTAATATTGTACCCAATATTATACTCGGTCTTACCCTATACTCTAGTTATGCCGTATTTTAAGAAATTCAGCTTTAGCCATATAAGCTATCAAATTTGAGCGCTAACCGCCCACCCTAACGTTGACGCAGAGCTATTCTATTGGCTTAACCAACTCATGAGAATCTAGCATAGCTTTATAAAACTCAACTAATACATTAGATTTAATCGTTAAGTTTTGTTTATACACATCTCTGATGATTTTTAGCTCGTTAAGATCGAGAGCTTCTTGCTTTGATAAATTGAATGAATCCATATTCCAATCGCTGTAAGATCTGGTCTCGATTTCTTCGTCAATGATTCTTTCAATATTTGTATGTCGGCTATCTCTCTCTAATACGGCCATTAATTTTTCTAACAATTCCTTTTCGCCTTCAATTATCTGCAAGAATCTCCTGTTGTGGTAAAACAATACACCAGTTATTTTTAGAGCAGGGTTATTCCTTTTAGCGGAGGCGGTAATTTTCTCTAACTCTTCGTCAACAGATTGGTCGCTTTTTGTATATTGACTGCTATAGGCGATGATGTGCATTTTTTTGCCTCATTGTTTTTTACGATTGCCGGTATGGTCATGAGTGCTTGGCCTAGAAAAATGAGTTGAATCTTTGGCGCGGCAGTCTCTCTGGTTACGATTCGACAGCTTTCCCTAAGCGTAATGGCGAT
>JANQMK010000293.1 GCA_028280085.1 Pseudomonadales bacterium | reverse complement strand
AGACAGTGGGACACCGATCTTGTTAACGCAACAAGGGTTGTTAGAGCAGTTGCCGTCGTTTGCGGGCACTACGATTTGCCTGGATGATGATTGGGAGGCGATAGCACAGGAGAAGGCATCTAGGCTGGAGACTAAAGTAGGGTTAGATGATCTAGCCTATGTGATTTATACGTCGGGTTCTACGGGTAATCCCAAAGGCGTCATGTGTCATCATCGCGGGATTGTCAATACGCTATTATGGATGACAGATTATTTCTGCTATACCAGTGATGATGTTGAATTGCAAAAAACCAGTGTTAGCTTCGATGTTTCTTTGCTAGAGCTGTTTTGTCCGTTAGTTGCGGGTGCTGCCCTTCACTTTACTAAACCTGAGGGACACAAAGATAACCACTATCTGATTCAACAAATTACCAAATCTGCTGCGACCCGATTGCACTTTGTACCGTCAATGCTCAGTGCATTTCTCGAGGCTGATAATGTTGGCTCTTGTACTAGTGTGCAGCACGTAATATGTATCGGCGAGGCTTTGCCACAAGATCTGGTTAAACGTTTTTATGAACTACTGCCAACAGCGACATTATACAATCTATATGGCCCGACCGAAGCGTCAGTTATTGTCAGTTACTGGCGTTGCGGCAACAGTGTAGAGCGTGGCAATATCCCCATCGGCCAGCCGATGGCTAATGTTAAATTGTATGTGCTCAATAAGAATAAAAGTATTGTTCCCGCTGGCGTTAAAGGCGAACTCTATATAGGTGGAGTCTGTTTAGCTAAAGGGTACCTCAATAAACCTGAGGTAACAAATCTGGCATTTATCCGTAATCCTTTGTCAACGGATGATGAAAGGCTTTACAAAACCGGTGATTTAGCCCGTTATCGCAGCGATGGTCAACTTGAATATCTGGGGCGTGTCGATCACCAAGTTAAATTGCGAGGCCAACGCATTGAGTTAGGTGAGATCGAAAGTGTTTTAAATCAACATGAGTCCATTTTAGACTGCATTGTCAAGGTGACGAGAACACATCAGCTGGCAGCCTATATTGTTCCAATAAAGGCCAGCATAAAACAGAGTGATGATGTGCAACAGGCGCTCATTGAAGAGCTAAAACAGTTAGCATCAGAGGCGTTGCCGCGATACATGGTTCCTACCGTATTTGTTAAGCTGGCGCAATTGCCGTTAACCCCAAATGGTAAGGCGGACCGTGCAGCTTTACCTGAGCCCGTGATTGACAATGGTGCAGCCTATCAGCCGCCAACTAATACATTAGAAATTCACTTGGTTGAGATTTGGCGGACGGTATTGGGCTTGGAAAAAATTGGGATAAGAGATAACTTTTTTGATCTTGGGGGGGATTCCGTTGGCGCTATTCGGATTAGCACATTAGCACGGCAGCAAGGTATACCTCTAAAAACCTCTTTGGTTTTTGATACTGGTACGATTGAAGAGCTTGCCGGCAGTATTCAACAGAGCGGTTTCGCTGCTGGTAGTATCAGTGATAAGAGCCCAGACCCTGATATAGAGGGTCTTGATATAGAAGCCCCCGATATAGAAGACGTTGATTTAGAGCAGGCTGAGCAGGTTAAACGGGCGGTTTATACAACCGTATTTGGCGATAGCGATGAAAAATCTCAGCATGTTGTTACTGATCCGCTATTATCTGAGGATCAGATAGCAGATATTTATCCATTATCCGCTATGCAAGAAATGATGTTGCTTTATTCTCGCTTAAACCCTGCTAGTAGAGTGTACCATCAGCTTGGCAGTTGCGTGTTTAAGGGCGATTATGAGCATCGGGTTTTTGAGCGTGCATGGCAGATTGTTGTTGATCAACATTCGATTCTTAGAACGTTATTTATTTATGATGGCCTCGATCAACCGGTACAACTGGTTAAACATTCTCATCAAGTAAAAATCGATTATTCAGATTTTACAGAAGATTATTCAAATGAAGTCGCACTGGATCAAGCGTTGACAGATTTGGTCGAAACATTTCGTACCAAGCGCTATTGTTTTCAGCTAGCACCGCCGATGTTTCTTCATGTGGTTCGTCGTAGCCCGAATGCTCATGTTGTCTATTTTGGTTATCACCATATTATTCTGGACGGTTGGTCTACTTCAATTTTACTTTCTCAGGTGTTTGATGTTTACCAACAACTGCAGAATAACAGTGACATAACGAATGCCGGCAATAAATTTAACTATAAGCGCTATATTGCACACTTATATCGACAAGACAACGCTGAGGCTGAGAAATTTTGGCGACATTATTTAGCTGGGCTTAGTTCTCCGACTATTAATCCATTAGCGCAAGCAAAGTTCAGTCGCGATCACGCTAGCTTACGAAATATAGATTTTGAATACGATGTACAACGATTGACATTAAATACCGAGATAACCGACCGTTTACTGCGTTATGCCAAAGTGCATAGAGTCACTGTCAATACCTTGGTTCAGGCAGCTTGGGCGATAATATTAAGTCGCTATTGTGCGAGCGATGATGTTGTATTTGGAGTCACCGTGTCTGGCCGGCCCTCAACTATACCCAATATTGATGCAATGGTGGGGCTGTTTATTAATACGCTGCCATTACGCATTCCTATTAAGACCGACCAAACAGTAACTGACTGTCTGCACGAAGTTCAAAATAGGCAGTTTGACATCAATGAGTTTCAGTGGACGCCATTAACGTCTATCTCGCATTGGACGGCGATTGAAGAAAACGCTGAACTTTTTGATAGTTTGATTGTTTTTGAAAATCATCCGGCAGCGGATAAACTGGACGCTTATGAAGGTAACTTTTCATTATCGAATTTAAGTGTGCAAGAGCAGACAAATTTCCCCTTAACCATTGCTGTTTTTCCTGGCAGCCAGTTAACTATTGAAATATCCCACAACCTGGGCATTTACGATAACAAAGCAGTAAGTACTATATTGGGTAGTTTTGAGGCGGTATTAACCTTTTTTGCTGAATGTGAAGGTCCTACTTCTAGTGAAAAGAAATTGTCTGATATTGCGGTTGTCCCTAAGTTAGATAAGCTTCATCTTGCTGCAAAACAACAACCAGAGTCATTTAAGCAACTTACCATACCACAACTGTTTGAGTGGAGTGTCCGTAGTCGACGCGATAACGTGGCCGTTAAATTCAATGGTAAAGCGTTGAGTTATGATGAGTTAGATAAAAAATCTAACCAAGTAGCGCGGTATTTGCTAACCAAAGGACTAACTATTGAAACGTTTGTCGCTGTTTATATGCAGCGATCACTTGATCTTATCGTATCGATTTTAGGTATTTTAAAGGCGGGAGGGGCGTATGTGCCGCTTGATCCATCGCTACCTAAAGACAGAGTTTTTGACATGCTTGAGGACTGTGGTGCTCCCCTAATAATAACTGATAGTGAGCATTTGCCGATAGTTGCTTCCAGCCAATTTACAGCTAAATGTACAGCTATATGTTTTGATAGAGACAGGCATGAGATTGAATCAGTATCCACAGAGGATTGTATCCTTGGCCGGTTAATGCCCCATAATCTTGCCTATTTAATTTATACGTCTGGCTCAACGGGTAAGCCTAAAGCAGTACTAATAGAACATGGCAATGTCAGCCGTCTTTTGAGTTCAGCAGAGAAAGAATTTGACTTTTCTGCTGCAGATGTGTGGACTATGTGTCACTCATATGCGTTTGACTTCTCTGTCTGGGAAATTTGGGGTGCGCTTTTAAAAGGTGGTACCTTGATTATTGTCAGTGAGCAGGTTGTTAAATCACCCAAACATTTACAACAGCTTTTGGTGGCTGAGCAAGTAACCGTTCTAAACCAGACTCCAGCATCCTTTTATAATCTTATAGATAGTATGGCGAGCCAATCGGCTGCGCAGTTGTCGCTAAGATATATTGTATTCGGTGGCGAAGCGCTTGATTTTAACAAACTTAAACGCTGGTACAACTTGTGTGATAGCGTAAATACTGATAGCGCTAATACGAGTAGTTTGAATACTCAATTGGTCAATATGTATGGTATTACCGAAACAACCGTGCATGTAACCTTTTATGCTGTTACGCCGGGTGACTCTATATCAACAATTAGTAATATTGGTAAACCACTCAGCGATTTGTCTTGCTACGTACTTGATGAAGTTGGGCAATTGTTGCCTTTAGGAATTCCGGGTGAACTCTACGTTGGCGGGGCAGGGCTTGCTCGTGGTTACTATAACCGGGAGGAGTTGAATACATACCGTTTTGTTTCAAATGAACTTGTTGAAAAATCTCCTATCAGGCTCTATCGAACTGGTGATCTTGTCAGATACATTGACGACGACGATCTTGAATATATTGGTCGTATTGACAATCAAGTAAAAGTCAGAGGATATAGAATAGAGCTAGGTGAAATAGAATCATCCCTTGTGGCGACACCCTATGTAAGTGATGCTGCGGTGTTATCGAAGCAAGATAACACGGGTAGTTCGTTTTTAGTGGCTTATGTTGTATTTGATAGCGATGCATTTAGTTTACCGCAAAACGGGCAACAACACGGTGTAAGCGATAATGATAAATTTTCCTTAATCGAAGATACTATTGCGAATAGTTTGCCTAGCTATATGCTGCCGTCAACTTATGTTGCTTTGGACAGGTTACCTGTAACGATCAACGGCAAGGTGGACAAGAAAGCGTTGCAATTGATCGAGGTTAAATACTCGGCTGATGAAGGCTATACGCCACCGGCAAATGACACTGAACGGCTGGTGCAACAGGTATGGATGGATATCCTTGAAAAACCATCGATTGGTGTAACAGATAACTTCTTTAAAGTAGGCGGACATTCGCTATTAGCCGCTAAGATTACTCATCGACTTGAACAGTCTGTTTCGTGTGAATTACCTATAAATACGCTGTTTGACCATCCTACCATTCGTGAAGTGGCCCAATATATTACCGATCTAGACCAACAGCGGAACCACGGCCCCCATTTGATTGCTGCTGGCAATAATAGCGAAGATGCCGTTCTGTCCTACGAACAAGAACGACTTTGGTTTTTAAGTCAACTGGATGTGGCAAGCAATGCGTACAATATAACTGGATTATTTAAGATTAGCGGACCATTAGATATGGCCGCGTTTGAAAGCGCGTTTTCCGCAGTAGTTGCTCGTCACGACATTTTAAGGACATCGTTTTTGTGGCAAGACCACGTGAATAGGGTGGTGCAAGTTGTTACCGACGATACTGAATTCTCATTACCATTAATAGACTTAAGTGATGAAGTCGATGCGGTTAAGACAGATAAACTTGACGATATTGCTAAGGACTATCAAGCGCATATCTTTGATCTTCAGGAGGGTAAACTACTTCGGGCGCAACTAGTAAAACTTGATGAATATAACCACTGGCTATACATTGTAATGCACCATGTTATTTCGGATGCTTGGTCAGTAGAGCTTTTGAAAAAAGAGGTTATATATTTTTACCAAAAATCACAACGGGCATCGAATTTACCAGACTTAACTCAACTAGATATTCAGTACGCTGACTACGCTAAATGGCAACGAGAACAGCTTGAAAGCGAAGAGCTGCAGCGGTCATTAACTTATTGGCAACACTGCCTAGCGCATATAGAGCCGTTGAATTTACCAACTGATTACTCTCGGCCAGCCGAGCAAAGTTATGAAGGCGATACACTGCCCTTTGTTATTGAACCTAATATTGTAAGCAAGCTACGGGACTTTAGTTCTAAACACAATTGTACGATCTTCATAACGTTACTATCTGTTTTGAATTTGCTACTGAGTCGTTGGTCTTCGCAACGGGATGTTTGTATCGGGACTCCGATATCCAGTCGACGTCTACCGGTGTTAGAAAACCTAATTGGTTGCTTTGTCAATACTTTACCGATTAGAGCAACGTGGGAAGATGACTTGTCCTTTACTGACTTTCTAGAAGTCGTTAGGGAAGCCAGTTTGTCGGCATTTCAGCATCAAAACGTACCCTTTGAAAAAATAGTGGACGTGTTAGAAATTGATCGTACTCTCAGTGACTCTCCCCTATTTAACGTCATGTTAGTATTAAATAACGTGACAAAAACGGATGTGAGTGTATCTGAGTTATCAGTTGAGTCCGAATTACTGGTTAACAGCACCAGTAAATTTGATTTAGTTTTTCACTTTAATGAAAACGCTAATTTTGAGGCGGCTATTGAGTATAATGCTGTACTTTACTCAAAACAAACTATTGATCGATTCATTGCTCAATTTATTACATTGCTGCAACAAGTGTTAGACCAACCTCAGTGCAAGTTGTCTCAATTTGAGTTGATTGATAAACGCGAAAAGCAGGCATTGTTGGAATCAGCTGTAGTGCGCTACGATGGTTCCGATATATTGCCCATCCATACTTATTTCGAGCACCATGCCCATCAGAACGGAAAGGCGAGGGCGTTTTACCTCAATGGGGACTATGTTACTTACGAACAGCTAAATAGTGACGCGAATAAGTTAGCACGCTGGATGGAGATGAATGGTGTAACCTCTGAGTCTCTAGTGCTTATTTGCCTCGAAAAAGGTTATCAGCTTATTGTCTCGATGTTGGCTACCTTGAAGGCAGGTGGTGCTTATGTGCCGGTTGAGCCTTCTGCGCCGGCAAAAAGGCTCTCATTTATAGTAGAAGATTGTGCGCCGGCTTTAGTCGTAGCGAATAGTATATCGAAAGACAGTTTTTCAGACTGGCCAAACAAGCTGTTTGATGTAGATACTGATTTGCCTGCATGTCATAGCTTATCGGATAACAATCTTGCTTTATCAGTTTTACCGGGCCAGTTAGCTTACATTATTTACACATCAGGGACTACCGGACAACCTAAGGGTGTGATGGTAGAACATCGTAACCTAATACATTTGCTGCAAACGTCGAATGACGTTTTTGCTTTTGATCATACCGACTGCTGGGCATTTTCTCACTCCCCAGCATTTGACTTTTCGGTGTGGGAAATTTGGGGTGCTTTAACCAATGGTGCGATGCTGGTAAACGTGAGTAAAGAAGTAGCTCGATCGCCGTCCTCACTTTGTCAGTTAATCATTGAAACCGGTGTTACGGTATTTAACCAAACACCGACGGCGTTCTATGCCATCATGCCGTTATTATCCGAGCAGCTCAATGCGTCGAGATTGAGGTATATTATCTTTGGTGGCGAAGCCCTAAATTTCTCCAAGTTGAAGAAATGGTATGATAAACATGGTGACGATGCTCCGTTATTAGTTAACATGTATGGCATTACTGAAACCACCGTTCATGTAACCTATCATCCGCTAAGTGCCACAGCCATTCAACAACCCGGTAGTATGATTGGCGCTCCTCTCCCACATTTAGGTGCGTTGGTGGTTGATAGTGACTGTCGTCTCTTACCAGTGGGTATCCCCGGGGAACTTTGTGTAACAGGTTTTGGGCTTGCAAGGGGATATCTCAATAGATCTGAATTAACGGCTGAGCGTTTTTTGAAAAATCCGTTTGGGGATGACAGCGGGCCTACCAGAATTTATCGCTCTGGTGATCTGGTGAAACGTCTTGCCGACGGAAGTTTGCAATACTTGGGACGTATTGACGATCAAGTCAAAATACGTGGTCATCGTATAGAACTTGGTGAAGTTACTAATGCAGTGTTGGCAATTGAATCTCTCAAAGATGCTTACGTTACCACAATCTTAGCTGATTATGGTGGTGATAAGCTGATTGCCTATGTGGTTAGTAAAGAAAGTGTTGCCGAGGAATTTGATGCTAATGAAATACGCCTGCAGTTAAAGTTCTCACTACCTGATTACATGGTACCTAGTTATATAGTGCCTATTGATAAGATACCACTGACCGCCAACGGCAAGATTGACAGTAAAGCATTGCCGCAATACAAAGATATTATGGCGAGCAATCTATTTGTTAGTAGTGGCGAATATGCCGCACCGAACAATCAAACGGAATCTGAATTAGCCAAAATATGGCAAGCTGTGTTGAAAGTAAATCGTGTTGGTGTCAACGATAACTTTTTTGCACTCGGTGGTGATTCTATACTTAGCATACAGATAGTGAGCCGGGCGCTAGAAAATGGTATTCAGATTGAACCGAAAGACCTATTTAAATATCAGACGATAGCAGAGCTAGCTAGGCATGCGGCGACGGAAGTAACCCAAGTTATTGCGGAACAGGGTTTGGTCAGCGGAGAGATCGAGCTAACACCTATTCAACAATGGTTTTTTGAGCAAGATTTTGCGAACAAAAATCATTGGAACCAGGCGCTTTTACTCTCTATTTCTGACCGAGTAAGTTTTGAAAATTTGAGCCATGCTCTACAAGCACTGATTGAACGACATGATGTATTTAGATTGCGCTATACCCGGCAGGCCAACCGGTGGCAACAGAAACATAGTCCTCTAGGCGAGCAAAAGCTAGATATTATTGATTTAACGTCATATACCGGTGCTAATTTAATACAGCAGATTGAAAGCCATGCGGCGCGTATTCAGACTGAACTCTCGCTCACTGATGGACCATTAGTGCGGATGGTGCTGATGTTAATGCCATCTGGTGAAAATAGATTATTTATTGTATCCCATCACCTCGTTATTGATGGGGTATCTTGGCGTATCCTGATGGAGGATTTACAAACTGCGTGTCAGCAGTTAATTCTCGGGCAGCCTATTGAGCTTGGCGCGAAATCTACGTCATTTCGGCAGTGGGCGCAGGCATTAGAAGACTACAGCCAGTCTCAATTCGTATTAGATCAAGTTGCGTTTTGGTCGCGGCTGTTAGAAGGTAACGTTGCCCAATTGCCGACAGACCATGTCGGTGGTGATAATAACGAAGCATCGCTAAAATCCGTTACTGTCACCTTAGATTCAGCACGAACCAAACAATTGTTGCAAGATGTAAACCAAGCATATCGTACACAAGTCAATGACGTCTTGCTAACGGCTTTAGTACAGACACTTAACCAATGGACAGGCTTAGATGATTTTATTATTGCGCTAGAAGGGCATGGGCGAGAGCAGATAGCTAATAATCTTAATATCACTCGAACCATTGGTTGGTTTACTTCGCTCTATCCGTTGCGCTTAAAAATGGCTTATCAGCCCACAGATATTGTTGCGCTAATTAAATCAGTTAAAGAGCAATTGCGCTCGGTTCCTCAGCATGGCCTGGGCTATGGTTTATTGCGTTACTTTCATAAGGATATTGAGTTAAAACGTTTACTTGAGAGCGTTGATATGCCCATTGCCTTTAACTACCTGGGACAAGTACGCAATGACAATAGCCAGACCAGTCTATTTAAGGAGGCAGGAGAATATAGAGGTCATGATCATGGGCTCGATAATAAACGACCTCATTTACTGTCAGTGGATTGCGTTGTCGTCGATGAAGAGTTACGTATCGAATGGGGATATAGCCAGAATTGCTATAAAG
>JANQMK010000259.1 GCA_028280085.1 Pseudomonadales bacterium | reverse complement strand
ACAGCCCTAATCCTACCTAAGGTATTAGATTCTCCAGGCGCAGATAGAATAAACAAAATAGCAGCCTGGCAAGCATTGAATACACTGTAAAACTTTTTGATAGCGATAAGGAACCTATAACTATAATTAACGCAATGAGGATAGCGGTATGTATAGATGTGATAAAACCTTTTGACACCGTCCTATTGTCAAGCTAAATCAATTGAGCAACGACCTAGTTGTATAAAAAGACTTAGTTGTATAAAGAAGCCCAGATAAAAAAAGTCAGATAAAAAAAAGATAGTGCTTCTAGTTTTCGGTATAGAATAATTCATTTACTTTAGGTAACTGTCAATCAGTAAATAACAGTACCGTATAGGGGATATAAATTATGATAAAAAAGTTGGGTTTACCAATCTGTATTACTGTTGCCATTGCTTCATGTACTCAAGATACTACGACTGAACCTCCAGCCAATGGCCCTGGAGGAGTGACTTTTATTGATAGTGATACAACGGGCAGCTTAGGCGGGCCAATTACTATTACTCG
Source organism: Pseudomonadales bacterium (assembly GCA_028280085.1). Lineage (GTDB taxonomy): Bacteria > Pseudomonadota > Gammaproteobacteria > Pseudomonadales > JANQMK01 > JANQMK01. Next base: position 5,014 of record JANQMK010000259.1, on the reverse strand, counting down.
AGCACCGGATGAAAGTGATATTGCCTCTTACAACATCAAGTGGGGTGGCTCAGGTAATTGCTCTATTGTCGCATCTCCTATTGGAAGTGTTGACACCACTGGCCAGGGGGATATTGTTTTCAATCTACCCGCAGGAACGACACAGCCCAGCGGCGCCACTAAAATTCTAGTATTTTCTGCCAACCTGGGCGGAGAAAACCCTGATTGTGCATCTGATGATATCGTCCCCGTTGGTGGTGGTGGCGGCACACAGGTACCCACAAATGGTCCAGCTGGCGTTAGCTTTACTGATACTGATACCACTGCCGACTTAGGAGGGCCCATTGAGATTACACGTGCCGCCGACGAAAGTGATATCACCTCTTATATATTGAAATGGGGTGGCGCAGGTACTTGCGCTGCTATCGGCTCGCCAATCGGCGAAGTTAATACTAGTGGTCAAGGCAATATCCTTTTCAATTTACCAGCGGGTACCTCTCAGCCCAACGGGGCCACAAAAATTCTAGCGTTTTCAGCTAATGCCGTTGGCGAAAATGCAGATTGTGCATCTGATGATATTGTCCCCGTTGGCGGTGGCGGAACGGGCCAGGCAACCGTGATGATTAAGCATGGTAATTTATCCAATCGTTGTTTTAGGGAGTTCAACGATGTAGTGAGACTGAGCCTTGACTGTAATGCATCTGACTCAAGTTATCTTTGGGAAATGACCGGTAGTGGCAATAACTTCCAACTACGTAGCATGTCTTCTAACGGCTGCATGGAATATGATGCCAATAACAATGAATTTATTACGACCACTTGTTCATCAAGCGAATTGCAGGTAATAAATTTCGGTAGTACAGCCACTAACTTCTATACCATTGGCAATACCAGCTCTGCTGGACAAGTCTGTATTGAAGGCACGTCGAGCAGTTTCTTGACTGTAACTTCCAACTGTAGCGGTGGGTCAGATGGTCAATGGGAAGTACTACTCGATGCCACAACACCGATTAATTTCCCATTTAATCCATAGTGTATTTAATTCACAGTACAATGATTAACAAGATGCGCGAACCATTACCCGTTCGCGCATCTTGTATTTGAAACAGAATTTACAGCAATAACGCCAGCGATATGTTTTTTATAAGACTTACTATATTTAGTTTTTCTTAAACTTGATTGTCATCATCGCCTATGAGATTGGACAATAGGGCGATGTGTTTATCGATTGCAGCGGCGGAATTACCGATTGAACCAGCCCAACTAACATCATCTGGGAGGAGGTATTCAACGGCTGTCATCAACTCGCAAAAAACTAAACGACTTATTGATATAACTATAATCATTAACTTGCTAGCCGCACTGCTCCATAGCATCTTGACGCGCTATTACGGCGCGTTGGCTCTAATAATAACTATGGAGCGCATGAAAGTAGTGTATTAAAACTTTAACTTAGTTCCCAAACTCAACTACCTTTGCCAAGAATTTCAGCCGACCACAGACTAACTAGCCCATCAGCGACCTTACTAGGCCTAAAACGAAAATCAGACAATCCCGATGGTGTCTCGCCAGCAGATCCGGCCAGAGCCATTTGCAGCGGCTGACTGACAACTGTTATCGGGAGTTATATATTCAGCATAGTGGATGATTGGAGCCAAACACATGACTGATCAGCAGGCGGTAGATCAAATTTGGAAAATTTATTATAGCTCTATTGAAACCTAAAATGGGAACCTTAAAAAAACAGATTGATAAACACCTATCGATATAGCTTAACTGCCTACAAAAATATCTCTTGTCCACTGCTCTTCACATCGGCTAGAATTAACTTTTTTTAATTCTTACCATTTTATTAAGCAAGCAAGTTTCTTTGCGATTGCGACGCTGACCCCGACAAGTCTTATTGTCTGTGAATCATGATTGTTGTTAATAGTCGTTTTGAATCACTTTTTTATATGGCCTTTGTTCAAGGAGAGAAATATGACTAGTCTTCGAATAAAAGGAATTTTTACACTTTCCTGTGTGTTTATCACATCGTGTGCTATGAATGACCAACAGCGTACTGTTGCACAAGGGGCAGGGATAGGTTGTGGCATAGGTGCTGTAATTGGGCAACTTATTGGGGGGGATTCCGAAGCAACAGCCCTGGGCTGTGTTGCAGCAGGTATGGCTGGCGCGGCTTATGGCGAGCATGTCGCGGATCAGAAAAGTCAGTATGCTAGCAAGGAAGAACATTTTCGAGCCGTAATCGATAGTGGCCGTATGGCAGCTGACAAAGCCAAAATTTACAACCAGAAAGTGTCTAAACAAATATCACTCGTTAAAAACGAACAGTATTCTCTGGAGAAAAAACTTCGTCAGGCGAGTGCCAATCAGGAAGAGATCGCTGCTCACAAACGCGAAACGGGGCTCATGTTAACCCGCGTTAAAAGTGAAATAGATCGATTGAATTTCGAAATTGGTAAACAGCGCCAAGTGCTAGCACAATACCAACGTTCAGTAAATGCTAACCTGGTGCAGGCTTCGCAACAGCAGATTTCTCAACTTGAATCCGAGCAACGGACATTAAAAATTGCCCTGGCGGAGTTGAAAGCGATTGACAATCGTAGGGTATTCTAGTGCGTATTCAAATACTCTTGTGGCTAGTGACCTTTGTTACACTTGGGCTGTCGGGTTGTGAGACCACTGGAAATCCCAAAGATGGTGGTATTTTTTGGAGTCGCGAGAAAAACGATGCAAGATTAGCAGAGTTTTCCCGGCAAGCGATGGATGTCCAGGCTGAAGCTGAACGTATGCAGGAGAAGTCGCAGCAGTTAGATTTCCAACTGCGTAATACGGAAGAAGAACTGGCAGCGATAAAGGCGAGGTTTCAACACTTATTAACAGAAACGGCACGGTTGCGAGAAAAATTGACTGCGTTAGAATCCGAGTATCGTAAAAAGTCTACTCACAAGCAGCGGCTCCAAGCGGACTATGATGATTTGACAGACAAGTTTCAGCAAATGGGCGACATTGTTTTACGTGACCCCAGCGAATCTGAACCAATGGTACAGCGCATTGAGGCACTGAACAAATCCTATCAACAGGCCATTCTATTACTTCTTGAGTAGCAGGTTGTTGATGAATAGGTTGTTTTATTCAGAAGGGGTGTTTCATGCAGATTAGTTACTATTACTGTACGGATACGCAACACTGCCCTCATGCGTTCCAAGACCATTCCTTTTCCCGCAAAGAATATCAGTCATTCAATGGAATATGTCCTGGGGTTGAAGGCCGTCAATGTGGCAAACCGCTAGCACGAGGTCACAGCATCAATGTGCTACCCTATTTTGTTGTGTCAACCGTTCTGTTGGTGCTCGTGGCGGCTGTACTTTATCCTACGTTTAAAGTGAAGTATTTTCCTGAACCCAGCCATGGTGTTGGATTTGTTTCTGGTATCACTGTTGTCAATGAATCTGATACGGTTGCCAAAGTCCTGTTAGAACGCCAAGACTTGATAGGTGATTTGACGGTCGACTTTAGTTTCGACGCCGGTACGGCCTCGGCTGATAATGATTATATTGGCGGCGAGTCTGGTCGGGTGAGCTTTGCAGATCAACAGCAGCGGGTAGAAATCAATATTCCGATTTTAGAGGACAGCGATTTTGACGAAGGCCGCGAGGTTTTTACCATTACGTTGGACAATGTGGTTGGCAATCCCAGTCACCAGGTGATAATTACTGATCAGCCCTTACCCTCAGATCAAATGACTAAGGCCGACGCGCTGGTCCGACAGCAGTCAGTGCTAGCGGCTAACTTGTCAGACTTTGCCCGTAAGGATGTAATCATTCAGCAGGCGTTGAAGGATCTGGTATACGGCAGCGAGAATCACCTCCTTTTTAGCCAGCAACTAGAGGTTAATGCCGGTAATCTAATCCGCGCCCGCGAATCCTATCTCATGGGGCTTACGGAACTAAAAAAACTGGAGCCTTCAGTAGTCATAACCTCCATCGATAACTGGCTCACTAATCTGGCAGATCAGGATGCGCCGCAACAGTATCTTGCCACCCAAGCGATGAAGCAACATTACAAAAGTTATCTTAAGACACGTATCCCCGCCACCGATAAATGGGTGCAAGATCTACTTGATAAGGTGCACCCGGACATTGTAAAAGTGCGGCATGGCGGTATAAAATCGTAGAGGGCCTAGCGGCCCCAGCATATATACTTCGCTACAGTTTAACTACAGTGAGTTAGTCCGAAGGCTCGTGATCGATAATTTCGGCTTCAGTAGCTGATTCTCTTTCGCCCTTGATAGCCTTTTCGTTTGGGCAATTTTTACTCCCGCCTTTATCGTCGCCCTTTTTACTGGATTGCCCAAACGCTGTTTTATTTGCTTTCGTCGGGCCACCGAGCAAGCTAGTGCTGCGACCAGGGGCCAGCAGGCTGTCGCTATCAAGTTCGATAGCATCAACGCCAATAGTTTCTTCGTCAAGCTCTTTAAAGAGGTCATCTCGAGTGGTACTTGGTTGTTCAGCCATCTCATCCTGAATATCCGCACGGGTAAGGTCTCCGTCAGCGTAAGAGGTTTTGAGGACATCCAGCTCCAGATTCGCCAGGGCTTCTTGATATTTGGCGTCACTGCCCAGCTTTTGGGTCAATACATCACTGTCATTTTTCAGATACTGTGACCGTAGTTCACGGTCGTGTACCCGACGTTCTTCGTTTTCCGCTTCTGTGTCTGTGTCGAGACGCTTAAAACGGGTAATTTCTATTACCAACCCAAATTCTTTGGTGGCAAAGAGCTGACCAATTTTTTCGGTGTATTCGCGCAATTGCTTACTGGCGGTAAAATTGCGAGTCTTGGCTGCCACCTGTTTTTCCTTAGAGAAATACTCTTCCGCATTGGTTTGTATGCCATCAGCAATGCTTTGCAATTCCAGTTCGATGCAGTAGCGCTGCCATTCCTGTTCAAAGCTATCGCTATCAAGCGACAGCATACGGCCAGTTTGAGTGCGAATGAGATCGATCAGAATTTGGTAGGCACTGTCCCGTC
>JANQMK010000255.1 GCA_028280085.1 Pseudomonadales bacterium | reverse complement strand
TGTCGTCAGCGTATGCATATTTACCAAGAGACCTCTTGCGGTGAACGAATATCATGGTTGATGTCTATTTGCTTGATTTGTCCGTCAGCTAAATGAATGGTTCTATCTGCTATACATGAAATGCTCGCGTTGTGGGTAATGATGGCAACGGTGGTATCTAGTTTATTGTTGACTTCCGCTAGAGCCTCTAGTACGACTTTTCCGGTTTGAGAGTCGAGTGCACCGGTGGGCTCATCACATAGCAATACCTGAGGTCGCTTGGCAATTGCGCGCGCAATTGCAACCCGTTGTTGTTGTCCTCCAGATAGTTGGGCAGGAAAGTGATCCATACGATCGGCTAGATCTACCATCGATAGAGCATCTTCTGGCGACATTGGGTTATCGGCTATTTCTGTAACGATGGCAACATTTTCTTTCGCCGTCAGACTGGGAATAAGATTATAGAACTGAAATACAAAACCGACATGGTGGCGACGATAATTGGTTAGCTCTTTGTCGCTAGCATGTAGTAGGTTAGTGTCTTTATATTGCACTGTACCGGTAGTCGCCGTATCTAAACCACCAAGAATATTTAGTAGAGTTGATTTACCTGAACCTGATGCGCCGAGGAAGACAACAAACTCTGATTTATATAAGGTAAGGTCAATACCTCGCAGTGCATGTACCTGTACTTCGCCCATGTCGTAAGTCTTGGTAATAGCCGTGGCTTCAAAGACCGCTTCCTTTAGATTCATGGCATTAGTAGCTTTTGGTGGAATAGTAGCTTGAATAAGACGCTAACAGCGCAATAAAAAGGCTCAGTATAATCGATTTTAATACAAGGGGGTTTTGATGTAACGCGCGATTTGAGTTAAATCAAATAAGGGAGGGAAAGGTGGTTAGACCGAAACTGTTTTGGTTTTCGGCTTTAGTTTTCGGCCCGGCCACCCTGTTTAATTGGACTATTGTTCTTCAATTCTTGTATTCTGTAATTTTTGTGTGCTTCAGTTCTCGTCTCTCAATGCTGTTATTTTCCTGTCCATACTGGTGGACGTTTTTCAGCAAAAGCTTTAGCGCCCTCAATGGCGTCTTGGCTGCCAAATACGGGGTCAATGATATCTCTTTGCCTAGCGAAGGCGTCTTTGGCAGGCCAATCGATGGACTCGACCATAATTTGCTTACTGGCAGCAACAGCAAGGGGGCCATTGGCAGAAATGGTTTTTGCTAATTCGAAGGCAGATTCTAGTGCATTGCCGGCAGTGACAATGCGGTTGATCAGTCCCAACTCGTAAGCCCGTTGGGAGGTAATGAAGTCGCCGGTTAATGCCATTTCCATTGCAATGCGTGCAGGAATTTGGCGCGGTAAACGGACTAGGCCACCGGCACCTGCCGCGAGGCCCCGTTTGACTTCCGGAATGCCAAACTTGGCATTATCTGCTGCTACCACTAAATCACTGGCCAAAGCGAGTTCAAACCCTCCCGCTAAGGCATAGCCTTCGACGGCTGAGATCAATGGTTTTTTCGGTGGTGCTTCTACTAAACCAGCGAAGCCTCGGTTTGGTAAGATGGGAACCTCGCCGGACACAAATGCTTTGAGATCCATACCCGCGCAAAAAGTACCTTCAGCGCCGGAAAGAATAGCGACTCGGATATCTGTATTGCTATCTAGCTCATCAATGGCAGCGGCTATACCCTCAGCTACTGCAAGATTAACGGCGTTCTTTGCCTTTGGCCGGTTAATGGTAATGGTCATAATATTATCATTAATCTGCGTAACAACGGCTTCGCTCATACTTGGTCTCCCTTACTGTCTCACAATCTTAGCGCTTGCTAAAACCCGATTTTCTAATGTCTTCTTTGTTGTGTCTATGTTTGTGATTTACTGTGTATGTGGCTTACTATGTTTGCTACTTACTATTACTGGTAGATAGATACTAATAAGCTTGCAATAAACTAGCTGGTATCTTTTATCTTGGTATAGTGTGTTGTTTGTACCGCCAGGCTGTGACACTAGCTGAGCTATTGTATGCATAAATTATTACTCATACAGTAACTATTTGTGTCACCTCGATTAGCAATTTGCTTCTTTTGATTGATTGTGATTCAGTTTTATTTGCTGTCTGTTCTTTGTCCCTTAAATTTGCATCATTTATGGTGATGATAGTTATTGGTATGGTGATGATAGTTACTGGCGAGCAAAGCCATAAAGCTAGCACGTGTTATGACAGAACTATAAATGGTTTTTACCTACAGTTTAAGCGGTTTGCTTTTTTTTGCGTTTCAATGTTGATTGACTTGGCTGCGAGGGTTGGTGGGTACTGTGTTTATCATGGGTGTTATGTTCATCATGGGTACTGTGTTTATCATGGGTACTATGTTCATCAAATGCTTGTGTGTTGATAATGAAAGCCGCAAGTTTATCTAGGGCGTTTTCTGCGACGTGTGACAATCGGTTAAACATCTGAAAATTGTGCCACATTTTTTCATAGAGTTGACATTCTACATTGACACCGGCTTGGCTGGCTTTGCTCGCTAGACTGCGGGCATCGTCAACAATAATCTCAGTTTTACCTGATTGAATCAGCAATGGAGGTAGATTGTCTAAGTTGGCGTAGATGGGCGACACGCGTTGATCTGTGGCTGGAATGGAGCCGCGATAAGCATCGGCACCGCGCTGCAAGACTTTCGCAGTTATCATGGGATCAATAAATTTGTTCAGTTTAACGGAAGGCTCCGCCAGCGTAAGATTTATAAATGGCGAGATCATAAATATACCGCTAGGCATTGCAATTTCATTGTCTCTTAACCAAATTGCTAGGGATAGTGCTAAGTTGCAACCAGCGGAATCACCGCCAACTATGATGTTTTCCGCCTTATAACCCTGGGCCAGTAGGTCTTTATAAGCGGCGATGCAGTCTTCTAGCGCGGCTGGGTAAGTGTGTATTGGTGCTAGGCGGTAATTGATGACGTAAACAATACTGTTGCTGCGAATGGCTATATCGCTGGCGAGCGCATAATGTGAGCGAGTAGAACCGGCAAAGAAACCGCCGCCGTGAAGGTGTAATACAACAGTTGACGTTGTGCCACTTGGCGCGAGTCGGATGGAAGGGATGCCTGCTAATGTGACTTTGTCGCAAATAGCGCGATATTTAGGCCGGAATATCTTTGCCCCGAAGTCTAAACCTAAGCGCAGTATTGGGAGCGGCAATGGTAAGACACTGGGTGCTTTAAAACTAATACGAAGGGCTGTACGGATAACTGTGTGGGTAATGGAGTCAATCACGTTCATAATTAGGTTACCTAAATATAGTGGGCTATTTAAAAGGTCATTGAGATTAAAAAGTCATTGAGAAACAGCCAGACAAGCAGTATTGCCGTCTATTAATTAAATAACGCAAAAATCTAGCGTATTGTTGTTACTTTCAGTCGAACAGTACCAGCTTTAAACTGCGGCCTAATACCACTAGGCATCCACCGCAGTCGCTGTTACCTGCGGCTTTTTCTTTACTTGATTATTTGGTCTAAAATCCTTTTTTATCTGTTCATTAACAATATAATTTTGCAGATCGAATTTGCTTAACTGGTTACGCATATGAAAAGTTGACCAGGGCCAAGCGGTGCTGTTTCTGCCATTTCTGTCAATAAAGTAGCTGGAACAGCCACCGCTGTTCCATACCGTGTTTTGTAATGCATGTTGTACTTTATTATTGAAAACTGCCATGATGCTAGGGTCTATATCAATGGTAGTGATATTGTTTCTGCGAACTTTATTAAGGGCGTCCATAATGTAGTTAAGTTGAGCTTCGATAATGACGAAAGCTGAAGAATTGATAGCTAAATTAGGGCCGAACATTAAGAATGCGTTAGGGCAGTCGTCAACCATAGTACCTTTATAGCCGATGGGGCTACCGTGCCAAATATCAGCAATGGCTATACCGCTTCTACCATAAATGCGCTTTGCGATTGGTGGCGCAGTGATTTCGAATCCCGTGCCTAGAATAATTGCATCGACTTCACAACTCGTGCCGTCGGCCGCTATGACTTTATTGCCGTCTATTTCACAAACAGCGCTGTGAATGACCTCAACATTAGGTTTGTTAATTGCAGGATACCAATCGTTAGATTGTAGAATGCGCTTACAACCAATGATGTAATCGGGGGTGACTTTCTTGCGAAGTTCCGGATCTTTGATGGCGCTGTGAATGTTATGTTGAGCTAGTCGTTGAAAGTGTTTCATTATACGGGGATAGCGGAATCCACTGTTCAACACCTCAAAATTCGCGTAAAGAATAGCGCGCAGTATTTTTTGGGGCAGAGGAACAGTTTTGAAAACGGTTTGCAGCCAACGGGGCATGGCTAAATCTAGCTTGGGCAATACCCAGTGAGGTGTCCGCTGAAACAACGAGAGGCTTTTTACTTGAGATTGAATTTTTGGTACGAACTGGATAGCTGAAGCACCGGTACCGATAACGGCGACACGTTTATTGGATAAATCGTAGTTGTGGTCCCATTGCGCAGAGTGAAATATTTTGCCGTTAAATTTACTAATACCGCGGATGTCAGGGATGATGGGTTCATGCATGGGACCGCAGGCGGCTATGGCAAAATTGGCAGAGTAATGCCCAGCATTGGTTTCTAATAGCCATTGTTTTCCGTCATTATCCCAATGAGCCTTAATTAACTCGTGGTTGAGACGTACATGTGGCATGACACGGTATCGTTCAGCTGTCGCCTTAAGATAATCTTTAATTTCGGCCTGTCCGGCAAACAATTTGCTCCAATGAGGATTTGCTGCAAATGAATAAGAGTAGAGTGAAGCGGGTATATCGCAGGCGCAACCTGGATAGGTATTCTCACGCCAGACACCGCCGATTTCTCCCGCTTTTTCAAGTACCACAAAATTACTGATGCCATTTTCAAGTAACTTGATTGCTGCGCCAATGCCGGAAAAGCCGGCGCCTAATACAATAACATCGAAATGGTTGCTACCCGATTGCGGCTGGTTTTTTTTTGTCTCATCGCGTTTATCGAGCGCTTCAATAACTGGTGGCATCGCTTACTCCTTATTGTAGAGGGGTAAAATTGTTATGTAATATAATGGGTTATGATGCATTAGTTTGTTTTGTGTTCTTTTTTAGTGTGAGCAAATATAGCTAGATTGTTATGAAAATGGTATAACGTTCAAAAACGGAATACAATGTCAGTTTTTGAATTCGTTATCATTTTTGTGACAATTACATAGAGTTTACATAGAGTCGAGTTGATATCACTGTGGGATATCGTGTTTTTTTTGAACAACTTGTGAACAATCTGTAGCAGAGATGTGATAGCCGGCAAGTGATAATGGCCATGTGGGTGTTACTTCGAACAGATTTAGCTAGCGTTCTTATTAGACTATAGGTTTTGGTAGATTAATCTTTAGGTTTTAGTCGGTTAAAGGTCTTACATTTTAAAGGTCGTGCTACCGGCTTATTTTTAAATAACAACGGACGAACTCTAACAATGGAAAAAGAGAGTGCTTTGCAAAAGCCTCCGGCTAAACCACTTTCTCGTGCGGAGCGACAGCGTATGTTGTTACGCGCCGATATTATTCAAGCCGCGTTTGAAGAATTTTCAGCGCAAGGCTATCACCAGACGGGGATAGCCGATATCGCTAAACGGCTTGGTATTGGGCATGGCACTTTTTATCGCTATTTTAAGAATAAACGGGATATTTTTGAACATGTTATTGACGACGTTACGGCTAGAATCGCTGCTGTGCTCGTTGAGGATAATGCGCCTACTGCAGTCAACAATATTGATGACTACCGTAGTCAAACGCAACGCATTGGTTCAAGACTGACAAAAATAATGGTCGAGACCCCTGGTATGTTACGCATGGTGCTGTTTGAAGCGACCTCAATTGATCAGGAGATGACTGAGAAGATTATGGCATTCTTTGATTGGGCTGCTAATCAGGTGACGGCCTATATGGAGAACGGCGTGACATTAGGCTTTTTCCGTAAAGACTTGGATATTGAAGCGACTGGCCATGTTATCGTTGGCATGATTATCACGACTGCGCTTAATTTTCTGCACTCAACTGATGATAAAGAGATGCAAAAGCGCATTAGTGCAGCGGTATTAGACATACTTATCGACGGTATTGCGGATAGCGGAACATCAGCAACTCTGAATTAGGTTTTTTGATAAGCACTGAAAAATTGAGTGATAGCTGAATAGACAAATCGATTGTTATCAAGGGTCCCCTTAGTCTTGAGATTGCCTTCGCGGGATAGCCAATTAACCTGATATTGGCTGGATCAGAACTTCTCTAATGACACAGGTATACGATTTGTCTAATAATTAGACTTTTTTGTGGGTGAAGTCATATTTAGTAGTGCTTGTGGCCATTGGCTAGTTGAGTTGGGCTGAAATTTTTGTATAAAATTATCAATAATTTAGTCAGTTCTTAAAGGTACCCCATCCTTCAGCCTCGTCATCGGTCTTTAATGAATTGAGTTAATTGTTCTGTGTTTATGTTACCCGTCAGTATTACTTTGTCAGTATAAATAAGGAATGCGCATCAATGGCAGCAAAAAGTTCTGATGTTAATGAAGCAGCTGTATCTGCATTGATCGCTCAGGATGAAAAAGCATTTCGACAGCTGGTCAAGTCCTATCATTTACAACTCAAAAAACTGGCGAGTTCTATCGTTGGCGACGTGGTAGCCGAAGAAGTGGTTCAAGAGGCTTGGCTGTCAATTTTTACTAACTTGCCCAATTTTGAACGCCGTTCCAGCTTGAAAACCTGGATTTATCGCATTACTGCAAATAAAGCGATTAGCCGGTTGCGGCGTGAATCGAAATCAATTGCCTTTTCAGAGATTAAGGCCAGGGGGAGTGACGATGACGATGATTTCGATGCCCACTTTGATGACACGGGCAGTTGGCAAAAACCCCCTTGGACTTGGCAAGAAAATGACCCTGCTAAGCTACTGACAGGTAAAGAGCTACAAAATTGTATTGAACGCGTGTTAGGGCGTTTACCCCAGTTACAAGAAGCCGTATTTATGTTGAATGATATTGAAGGTAAAACAGCGCAAGAAATCTGTAACATTTTAGAATTATCTGCGTCAAATATGCGGGTTTTGTTGCATCGCGCAAGGTTAAAGCTGTTTGATCATATCGATCATTTCCAGGAGACTGGAGAATGCTAAAGTGTAAAGAGATCGTAGAAAAATCGAGTGATTTTGTTGATGGGCAATTGACACTAAAGGGTAAGATCGATTTCTACTGGCATATTTTTATGTGCGTTCATTGCCGACGATTTTTACGTCAACTTAGGCTAATGCTGTCTAGTATGCCCTATCTTGATGAAAAAGAACTGACTGACAACGAAGTTGAACTTATCATGCAACGCGTTAAAGAAAATAAACCTGAGTGAGTTGTTTTGTTTACGTTGGCCAACTAAGTATCTACGCTAAGTTAACTCAAAAATCGACTTAATGTTTCGGGCCCGTTGTCGATGGTTAACGGTTTAATAATGTAGCCCGAAATGCCTAGGGATTCACACTGATCAATGACTTCTTGATCTGCTACAGATGATAACATCACAATTGGGGTTTCTTGGTCTTTTTCTCTAATTTGGCGTAAGGCTTCATTACCATTGAGTTCTGGCATTACCACATCCATGAAGAGGAAGTCCGGGCTTTCTGAGGTGAATTTCTCAATCGCCTCGAACCCGTTTGTTGCTTCAATAACATTGTTATAACCCAGCTTCTTTAAAAAGCGCTTCATTGAGCTACGTACCATTTTCATATCATCAACGACTAAGATCTTTTTCGATTTTTCAATATTATTTGAAACTTCTTCATTAACGTTGCGAATAAGATAGTTGAAGTAGAAACGGCCGACATTATCAATGTGTACCGGAACCGTAATAATATCCTTAACACCAGTTAATAGGGACGCCATCACATCCGTATCATAAACAAAATAAGGTGGCTCGAATTGAATGCCGAGATGGTATGCGGCCAGACTTTTAGTGGCACGACCGACGACAGTATTGCCCCATTCGGCCAACGCATCGGCCATCTCATCGTTAATTTCTTCGTAGGCGTGTTCGTCACCAAGAATACACTTGCGAATGGCATTGCCCATAGCGATTGCCGTTTCTGAATAGTGATGCATCAGCACAACGCCGTCGATATGTCCGAAAGTCTCTGCACAAATTGCATAACCTTTAAATCGAAATTTCTCGACATCGTCGGGAAAACCTTCGTCGCAGTGGCCGTTCATTTTTGCCATCGAAGCCAGATTTTCAAGTGTTTCATTGACGAACGGCTGGAGAATTTGGTTATGGATCTTGGTAAGTGATGACATAATGAAACCTTTCGTCGTGTACGACGCAGAAATAAATGATCTATTCTGACTATAGCTAATAAATGGCCAGGAATGAAAACCAAGGGGCGATAAACCATTATTTTCATTAGTTTTATCACTAAATTATATAAACGCATGATATAGTAATGGCATATAGTTATTATGTTTAAAGTAAGGAACCTGTGTTTAAAATAAGGAACTTGGCACGAAAAAGGAAAATCGGGAAATCGGAAAAATAGGAAAGCTGGATAGTAGAGACTAAGATGATAATGCAAGAAATTAAGATAATAATACTAAATAAGGACAATAATAGATAAGAGGGATAAGCAAGCGAAAATGCCTTTAGCACCTGCCTGGATAGAGAGCAGACTAACGGAGTTTAGCAAACTGAAGGCTAAGTAAACGCAATACACTGTATAGGCACAATGTCATGAAAACACTGGTATTTGAAGGGCAGCACTATGAAATAAACCAAGGGCGTGATGTGGGAAGAGGTGGTGTTTATCTTGAATTGATGTCCAGTAGTGGTACAAATGGCGGGGCATTAGCAGAAGTTTTTCTTTATGAAGCCACAGGGGATATTGTTTTTAATAGCTTTGCAAAAGAGATTGCGATTGAATTGGTTGATATACTCGTTGACGAAGCAAGACAAACATTACGCGTAAAATCCTAGTGGTAGGCTTTTAAATTACAAAAAAATAATGCCTAAACAGTGTGGAAACCCAAAACGTTATCAAGTATGTTTTACTTAACCTTTCTTTAACCTAAGCGAGAGATGGCGGTGGGTTAGGTAGTGATAAATATTGCGACGACCCGGTTGACGGTATATTCATTTGCAAACAATAACAAATAGTGTACAGAGAATGACGTGCTATGTATAAATGGTTTGTCAACCTGATCAGTATAGTTGTCTTTAATTTAGTTTTTTACCATATCGCAGCCGCAAAAGAACTGCCGTGGCTCCATCCGGCTCCTGAAAAGGACAATATTGATGCGATACTCTCTTCACTGCAAGCTAACCAAATGTTGGTAAAGTTCACTGGAACAGGCGGTGTTTACTTACATACTCGGGATGTCGGTGTTATGGGCGATCCTTTTTATACTAACCCGAGCATGGGCCAAGTTATTTTATTGAGGGCACTGAAACCTAATCAAGCGATCATTGACAAATACCTGCCTCCGACTGATAAAATTGCCGCCATTTTAGTGGGCCATGGCCATTATGATCATTTGTTAGATGCGCCTTATATTTTGACTCAGTTACCGCGGCAAGCAAAGTTGGTGGGCAGCAAAACAGTTAATCATCTACTGAAACCATTGGTTAATGCCACGCGATTATTGAGTACGGATGACTTTCGTGTTTCAGGGTTGCTGCCGGGACGTTGGATTCAGATTCATCCTTTGGTAAGAGTACTAGCCATTGAGTCTGAACACCCGCCATTAATCGTTGGTTATTATCCTGCCAATGGGCAGCTGAAATTTGGTCTAGCTAAGCAACCCCGGCATGCGCTGCAATGGCAAAGTGGAAAAACACTGAATTATGTGATTGATTTTTTATCTCATCCGACGTTATCTGGCAATGAACCGAGTGAGGTTATGTTTCGTGTGTTTTACCAGTCTTCGGCAAGTGCGTCTGAGGTTGGGTTTCCGCCAAATTGGCTGATGGAAGAAAAACGTGGTTTTGATCTCGCTATTTTGAGTATGGGGAACTTTCAACGCGTAAAAAACTATCCCACTGGCATACTGCGTAAGATCAAACCCAAACAGGTATTGCTGATTCATTGGGAGCGTTTCTGGCGTCCTTATGAGCCTGGCAAAGGTATGCCGCTACCAGGGCTAGATATTGAAAAATTTCTGCAACTTGCCCATGCTGCTGTACCTGACACTACTAACGTTGTTTTACCACAGGTTGGTGCGTCGCTAATTATAAGTTCTTCGCAAAACATTGATAAATAATAAATGATAAATAACAGATGTGCGTTTACAATCACTGCCGTTGCATAAAGATAATTGCGTAGAGAGAAGTAGAGAGATAAGAAAGATAGTTGCATCAGGGATTGCATAGAGGACAGTTGTTTAGAGATAGAATAGGCGTATGGGGTATGATACTGGAGTGAACTATTCATGTCACCAGCGATTGATGAAGACCCAAATGTATTGGCTTTACGTGAGTCGATGATAGCTATTTCTCTAAGAGCATTTGCTGTTGATTGGGTAGATCATTTGGAATATGTTTTATGGCATATGGTGGTCAACGGCCCCATGCGTTATGGTCGGACTTTCGTAACACAGAGCGATATCGATAATTTGCGACAGCTGAGTCATCGTTGTGATTGTTGGATTTATGTCGATCGTTATCGTGGTGAACAATGTGTATCTCTTATTGAGTGGCAAGATGTTTATACCCATAATATTGATCTTGTTACGCTCCCTTAGTGAGTTGAGATAAATGATAGTGAATTGAGAGAAATTAGTGCATTCACAAAAAGAACATCTAGATAAATTTTTTGATAGAAAATATCGCGTGAGTAACTGATAAATTGGCTAAAGTTAGAAAGAATTTCACGGAACTAACCTTGCGTGAGCGCTATGGGCCTCGCTTTTGGCCCATTTGGTTTGGTATTGGTGTTCTCCGCCTAATTGCACTGTTACCGTTTTCAGTACAGATTCAACTAGGTAAATTATTGGGACAGTCACTTTATTTTTTTGCTCGTCAGCGTAGAGCTATTGCAACCACCAACATTAACAGCTGCTTTCCCGAGCTGTCGTTACCGGCAAGAAAAGCACTGGTCAAACAAACGATGATTGAAAATGGTATCGGTTTTATTGAAACTGGTATTGCCTGGTGGAGCCGCAAATTGATCAAACGTGACAAAGTCCGGATAGAAGGCGCGAATTACTTAGTTGATGCTAAAGCTCAAGGCAATGGTGTGATTTTGGTAGGAGCACATTACTCAATGTTAGATCTAGGGGGCGTCCTACTTTCCTTTGTCGACGAATTTGATGTTATGTATCGCGAGAATAAAAACCCGATTTTCAACCATATCATGCTCAAAGCGCGTGGCGCTTTTTGTAATAATACCATTGAAAGAAGTGATATGCGGCGAGTTGTCAGATGTTTAAAGGCTGGCAATATCGTATGGTATGCGCCAGATCAGGACTATGGTCCTAGAGGTTCGGTATTTGTACCTTTTTTTGGCGTTGATGCTGCGACAACAACGGCAACAGCTCGCTTAGCTAAGATTAACAACTCGCCGATACTTATTTTAGGTTATCTTCGCAATGCGAATAATGATGGCTATTCTCTCAGTATATCCCCACCCCTGGTAGGCTTTCCCAGTGGTGATGACCTGGCAGATGCGCGTGCTATTAATTCACGGTTAGAACAGGAAATTCGTAAAGCGCCGGCGCAATATATGTGGGTACATCGTCGTTTTAAGACGCGCCCGGTTGGGACTGAAGGCTTCTATCGTTAAGTCTAATCTGCTTGCTTGGGAAACTAAGCAATATGTTGCAATAACTTATCCTTTTCTTAATCAAAGTTTGTGCAAATTCACGCAATAGTGGGAAATGTTATGGCATCGGTATGGCCATAAATGGTAACTTACCCTGCTTTATTTGATCTCATGGCTTGGCTTTAAATTGGGCGAAAAGGCCGTGGTTTTGCATTTAAAGTAAACGCCTTCGATTGTTTGAAAAATCCCGCTAAGGTTGTTGGCCCAATAAGTCCTGCTTTACGTATATGATGGTTGACTGATGAGCGATGGTAGGGTGTGTGGGTAAGACGACGGGATGTGAAGGGTTGTCTAGATGTAATAAGGTTGTGAAGGTATCTGCATTCTAGTCGAAGCGTTTATGTGAGTGGTATTCAAGATGATGGCAATGTCATCCTGACTTTGTTGTTGGTTTTTGTCTTTAACCTTGTTTGCTGTGCCCCTTGTTTAAAGGGCAAGGGAAAGAAAGGCTAAATGGATGACAAATCAGATATCGGATAAATGAATAAAAGGTAAGGCCTTCAATAAACAGCATTACTGACAGGTATTAGGTAAACACAAGATTATGTCAAACCGTATAAAGTTTTTTATATCCGCGTCATTTTTTCTACATAGCATTAGTTTGTCGCTTTA
>JANQMK010000247.1 GCA_028280085.1 Pseudomonadales bacterium | reverse complement strand
CTCGGCTTAGGCTCGTCTGCTAACCGTTTTGTTGCTTTGTACAACTCTCGAGGAGAAAAGCAAAAGCTTTTAACATTAACTAGTACTGTGGTTGCGTTGCAAATCGCGATGTCCCTGCTTGTTGTGGTTATTTCTCTGGCAATCAGTTTCTCTTTACCTTATTTCTATGCGGACTCCCTCGGAGAATATTTGCGGGATACGCAGTATGTCGCATTTATTCTTGGCCTTAGCTTGGCAGTGCAATATCTGTTTGGTATTGCCAGAGGGATTATTACCGGCCACCATCGTTGGGATATTAATAACGGCATTAATGCCGCCGCTAGTTTTACTTCGCTTATTTTTATGACAGGGGTGCTAGTGGCTGGTCTGGGGCTGGTAAGCTTAGCAGTGGCTTATTTATCTGCGAATATCATTTGTGAGATTTATCGTGTTTACATGGCTCGCCAGGTCTGGCCCGAGGTTAAACTCAGATTTGGATTTGTGCGTTATGATGTCGCTAAAGAAATGCTTTCGTTTGGATTGAAAACGTTTGCTGTAGCGTTGCCACCAATGCTGCTGTTGCAGACAATTAATGTGATAGTAGTAAGTACCCTTGGGCCCGCAGCGTTGGCGGTTTTTTTGCGTCCGGTGGCGTTGATTAGACATATTAAAAACTTTATTAGTAAGTTTACTATGATTCTTACCCCCACCGCAGGTTCACTACAAGGCGGTGGTGACATGGGTGAGCTACGACAGTTTTTACTTGACTCAACCAAATACAGTTTTGCCTTTAGTTTACCGTTATTCTTTGTGTTATTTATTTTTGGGGACTTATTGCTGTTGCTGTGGATGGGGCCAGAATATGCCAACTGGGGGTTAATGGCATTTCTCTGTGTGGGGCAGTTATTGCCGACTGCGCAAGACGCCTCATTGAGAATTATGATTGGTATGAATAAACATGGGCGTTTGTCGGTCTACACTGCAGTGATTATGCTAGTAGTATTTGCGGCGCTATACTTATATAAGCATAACACCACTTGGGATCTGATAGACGCCGCTTTGATATTTAGCGTGCCGTTGACTGCGGCGTACGGTATTGTCCTGCCCATTTATGCTTGTAAAGTGGTTGGCCTTAATATACTGGGTTATCTGTATCGCGGGGTGCTGCTGCCAATACTGTATGTTTTACCATTTGCAATAGCTGCATTTTTAAGTAGATATGTTTATGAAACTGAGCAGTATTTCTTGTTTGTCGTCAATGTCTTGATAGCAGGTGTCTTACTACTGGGAGTATATTATTTGTATTTGTTGCCCGAAGCATTTAAATCAAAATTAAAGGATAAGCTCAAAATAAACTAAGCTACTAGAGTCTAGAGAACGTTGTAGCAAGGTGCTTTATTATACTAAATGTGTGGGCTGAAATAGAGTGTAACGAAAAGCAGTAAGGGTTGAGTTGAGGTGTGATAATGATAAGACAGCAATACTACCTATGGTTGATTCCATACATCTACGTCAGTAAGCTTTTTTTAGCTTGTTAGAACAGAAGGATAGAAGGTGTGTAAGGCAAAAACAGAAAGAGCCCATTGCGGGCTCTTATAAATAGGAAGGTTGTATATCTATCGCAGGCTTGAGCAAATTAATTTACTTTGCGTTGCAATTTACGTCGAGCTGCACCGAGTCCTAGTAGGCCAAGACCTACGAGTGCTAAAGAGGTTGGCTCAGGAACGATGATATTTGAATCAATTGAGCTGTGTCCAAAGTTATCGTGGTTGAAATGGGCGTGCATAGCAATTGCGTATTCTCCCGTAATTGAGCCTGGGACCTTATTTTTCTCAATAGAACTAAATACAGTATTTGGCGCTGATACTGATGTTGAACCGAGCAATAAACTTGCTGCGGAGCAATCATATGAACCCACACCTTCAAACAGGCAAGCTTCCTGGTTAATGTGGCTTGACCCGCCAACTGTTGTGCCTAAAGTACTGCCAAAGGACGATTTTACGGTGGCTGGTGCTAGGGTAAAACCTTCTTGGACAAACCAAACGTCTAGTTTACCAACACCCACAGCGGCAGACGAGAAACCCATCGATGGTATACCGGTAGAGCCGTTTTGTCCGGTGCCTACTGAAAAAGTGAGTGCCCATGTGCCTAAACCACCTACATAATGGACCATAGTATTGCCAGCTGACACATCAACCTCTTCAACTGGAGAAGACGTACCATCTGATATGTAGAGTCGTGCTCCCGCTTGTGCAAAACTGGCTGATAACGTAACAGCTGCAACCATTGCCACTGCTAACACTTTCAATTTGTTCATTTAAAAATTGCTCCTAAATACTCACTGCTTTTTTATTGCCTTACACATATTAGTTTTATTAGCGGTTTTAGCAAATGTTGAAAGATTAAAGATTCGTGCGCACCTGATAGCAATTACCTTGCCATATTTTAAATATCTTTTAAATACAGCATGTTATGACCATGAAGTGCGGTTTTTGATACATCATTTTTATCGAATGTAAAGTTACTCGACTGGCAAGATTAAGGCTTAGACGTAACGCTTAGAGCGTAATGCGATCTATACAATTTTTTGATTAGCCCAGTCAGGCATAGTGATTTTTTTTTGCAATTTAGCGCTGGCCTTTTCTCGCTTTAGGTCCGATAAAGTTGGATAAAATAAATGTGACTAACTTAGACGAGTACTGATCTATGTGCCTTGAACTCATTCGCGCATGCAAGTAAAAGATTTTAAAATCAATATCTTACAAAGAGTGATGGATAGAGGGACAAACTAATCTGAACCAATAGACGACATACGCCAGCCCATTTTTTGCTATGCCACAATGATAATTTGTTGCAATGGACAGGCCTACTGGCTTGGCGGTCAGATATGTAAATTTAGCCGACATAACATTGTCAGCGCGAAACAGTTGTGCAGCGTTAGAAAATGATTTGGAGTCTGTTATTGTGTTATCGACTCAAGGCGCTGCTTAATGTCTTTGTTGTTTGGGTCAAGAGATAGCGCCTTTTCTAAAATTTTTTGGCCTTTTTCTTTTTCACCGGAATTGGCCAATATCCAACCATACGTATCAGCGATGTTAGCGTTATTAGGCGCTTTGGCGAAAGCTCTTGCTGCTAAGGATTTAGCTTTGCTGTTTTTTTCTTCAAAATAGATCCATGCCAGGTTGTTTAATGCATCAATATGATCTGGTACAAGTGCGATTGTTGCCCGATAGAGCGTTTTAGCTTGTTCATGTTGGCCTTGCTGTTGGTATAAAACGCCTTGTTGAAACAAGGGTTGAGGGTTGTTGGGCTCTCTCTCTTGCCATTGGGTGGCGAAAGCGATGGCTTCAGCCTGACTAATATGTTTTTGTAATAGAAACAATATACGCTGAGCTAACTGCGGCGATGCAGTTGTTTGCCATGCTCGTTTGAAGGCTGCAACGGCATCTGGGAACGCCTGTTGTTTGGCATAGAGCTCTCCTTCTAGCATGTAGATAACGGGGCTGTTGGGGTATATTTCAGCAATTTCTTGAATCGATCTGGCTGCCTTTTTTAACTCGCCGTTTTCTATCAAAATACTGGTGTATAAATTGAGTATAGATAGGTCGGTGATACCCTCAGCACGTGCCTGTAGCAAGGTATCTTTTGCTTTTTTAGTGTCTTGGTTAGCGAGGAACTGGTGCGAAGACTGAATGTAGATGGCAGCTTGCAGTCTTTTAGCTTTGATTGAAAGGGGTTGGGCTTTTAACGCCTTTTTAACAAAATCTAATGCCTTGTCATACTGCTGCGTCAAAAGGTGGAATTCCACCAGAATAATGTTGGCAGCAAAAGTATTCTTTTCAGCTTTGCTGAGTTGCACTAAAAGATCAACGCCGGCTTGACGATCACCTTTTTTGTCATAAATGGATAGTAAGCCTTTGTAACCGCTAGGGTGCAATGGCGCTAAACGAATCACATCTTGATAATATTTTTCTGCGACATTCCAGCGTTTATTAGCCACCGCGATTTCTGCTAGGCCTAAGTAAGCCTGCGCGTTGGTATTATCCTCACTTATCAGCTTTTCGAGTAGTGCTTGCGCTGACGCGAGCTGACCCTTTTGTAACAGTAGTTTAGCGTTTACTGCCTGAATTAATGTACTGTTGGGCAGTTGCTGCATCAATTTATCTGCTCGGCGTGTGGCTTCTTGTAGCTTATTTGCAGCAAGTAGGCTTTCAATTAAGCTGGCATTGATGGTTTCAGAATTTGGCGCATGCAGCAGTGCCTTTTGCAGTATGTCGATCGCGTTGTCATGTTGTGTTTTTCTATTGTAGTGAGTGGCAATTGTTATAGGGTAAACTGTATTCAATGGTTCCAGTTGCATGGCTTTTATTAGAGCCGCCACTCCGGCTGCTTCTCTGTTTAAGCTTAGCGCGGCAATGCCGTAGATAGCCTGGATTTTTGCGTTATTACTGTATTTTTCTAACAATTGGCCGTCCAGTAGGTCGAGAATGGCATTCTTTTGGTCGCTTTTCCAATTGGAAGACAGCAACATATGTACGGTATTGTCAGAAGCGATTTCTGGATCAATATATTTATTTAATAAGTTTGTTGCAGATTTGTAGTCACCCTTTTGGTATTTCACAATACCCAACAGAGCGCCAATTTCATGGGCGCCGCCTGATTCCTCTAATAACTGCCTTAGTGTCTTTTCTGCATCGTCTAATTGGCTAGTGCGGATAGCTTCCATAGCCTCTTGATATTTACTTTTTATATCTTGCTGTCCTGGAAAGGCATCGCTCAATATTTTTGAATAAAGATAAGACTCTTCTGCTCGCCCCAGTTTCGTGAAGGTATCAATTAACTGTGTCAAAATTCTAAATTTTTGTGCAGTAATGATATCTGTGTTAGGTATATTGGCTAATGCCTCTGTATAGTACTGGGTTGCACCTTCTAAATCGCCCTGAAATTTAGCAAGATTTCCCGCCCAGGCAAGAATGTCTGGATTCTCTGATGTGTGAGCTAAGGCATCTTGCACCAGCGTAGTAGCCAGTTGCATTTTATTCATTCTAAAAGCGGTAATGATTTCGTTCTCAATAATACGGGCGTCCTGTGCATCTATTTCTCTAGCTTTGTCGAGCCAGGTAGCGGATTTATCAAATTGACCGATACCGGAATAACTCTTTGAAAGGATAATCGCTTTTTCTAATGCTTGTCTTTTAGATAAGTTTCCTTTGATGTTGTCTATAGCGCGAATTGCCGAAAGAAACTTTCGCTGCTTGGAATGGGCATTGGCTAACGTTAGATAGTAGTTTGTGGTTGGCTTTATGCCCTCTTCGGGCATCTCTTTTAACGATTGTATAGCGCTTTTAAAGTCGCCTAGAACAATATAATTTTCGGCTACCAGAAGCCTGGCCGTAATATTTTGGGGTGCCCGCTTGAGGGCATTTTTTGCTTCGATAATACTCGCTCTATACTGTCCTTTGTTATGATAAGACTGAGCTCGACTGATTACTAATGCTGTCTGATCTATGGTGTCATGAGAAGATTTGTTATCTGTGCACCCCACCAACAGCACTGACACGAGTGCAACAATTCCCACTTTGGCTTGCAACTTCGAACTTACCCTTAAGGCCTTTTGTTGGCTGGAGTGACCATGTTGAGACTTGTTTTCCATATTGTTGTTCCGGCGATGCCTGTGTTGGGGAAGAAAGTGGTACATTATATTTTACTTATAAAACTCAACAGCGCATTTATTTTAATTTGGCCTTAGCGCTGTCAAGGTGAGCTTTAATTTCTTGCGAACTTGGGGCAAGTTGGTGGGCGATGGTGAGAATCTCTATGCCTTTTTCAACTTGTCCTTGGTTTGTGAGAATCCAGCCGTAAGTATCAGCAATTGCTCCACTATTTGGTGCTAGTTGAAAAGCGCGTTCAGCGGTGCCCAAAGCTTTTTCATTGTTGGTCTCATAATAGAGCCATGCGAGATTATTCAGTGATATAGGATCATTTGGTGATGTTGACAATAGTTCTTCGTAATACTTAATGGCGTTAGTTCTATCTCCTTTCGACTGATATTCCAAGGCAATAAATAGCCGAGGATGAGTAGCATCTGGCACAGCTTCTATCCATTCGTGGGCAAATTGTGTTGCCTCTTTGTCCCTTTTTGCGTTTTTCAATAAGTTTATTATTTTGCCACCGACTGGTGGTGTTTTACTGGTTGACCAAATCGTTTTGAATTGCGCTAAAGCATCGTCAACTTGGCCTTTTGCTAGCAGCTGTTCGCCCATTAACATGTCAGGCAAGGTAGAGTTGGGATAGTCATTGCGATACTGATTTATAAGTGTAGTTGCGTGTTGGTAGTTGGCAGCGCCGACCTCCGCGCGAATAAGGACTTCTAAAAGACGAGGATCTTTGGCAGCAATATTAAGCCCAGCGATAGACTCGGCCTTGGCATTCGCCCATTCTTTTTGGCCTAACGCGAGTTTGCCTAACTCAAGATGTGCCGTAGTATATAGGGATTTAACATAGGGTGTTTCAGCGTTAACTTGGAAGGCTTTTTTAACATAGTCTAACGCAATCTTGGGCTCCTTTTTGCGGAGGTGGTATTCGGCAAGTACCGCATTGGCAGCGTAGGTGGACTCTTCTTTATTCGCT
>JANQMK010000224.1 GCA_028280085.1 Pseudomonadales bacterium | reverse complement strand
GCGGGGATCACCTTGGTATCGTTGAAGACCAGGACGTCGCCCGGCGCCAGCAGGTCCGGCAGATCGGTGACGATCCGGTCGGCGAGCACGCCTATGTTGGAAGACTCAGCAACTCCGCAGGGGTTTGCATGTTTTACAATGACGCACGCGGGTTGACTAAAGGATTTGACACATTCCAGTGCAGCGTCGGTATCGGCGACATTGTTATAGGATAGACTTTTACCTTGTATTTGCCTTGCGGTTGAAATACTTGCATCTTGCTGATTTTTTTCAACGTAGAAGGCTGCTTTTTGATGAGGGTTTTCGCCATAGCGCATTTCCTGCACTTTGTTTAACTGTAAATTAAAAGTGCGGGGGAAGTGCTTTTGCTCTTCTTCTTTGTTGACTAGACGGCCCAAATAATTGGCGATGGCGCCATCGTAATGGGCCGTGTGCTCGATGGCTTTTACTGCCAGATCGAAGCGTGTTGACAGTGAAAGTTTTCCTCCGGACGAACGGAGCTCTTCAATCACTTTTTCATAACTTGATGTATTTACAATGACGGTAACATCTTGATAGTTTTTGGCTGCTGCGCGCACCATGGTTGGGCCGCCAATATCAATATTCTCAATGGCTGTTGCTAAATCACAATCGGGTTTAGCGACGGTTTCCTCAAATGGATAGAGGTTAACTACAACCATATCAATAGGATGAATACCATGCGCTGACATGATGTCTTCGTCCTTGCCACGCCGCGCGAGTATGCCTCCATGAATCTTAGGGTGAAGTGTCTTTACCCGGCCATCCATCATTTCTGGAAAGCCAGTATAATCAGACACTTCAACCACGGATATGTTATTTTTATGAAGTAAATTATATGTTCCGCCGGTAGACAATATTTGAATATCTAGCGCGACTAATTGTTTTGCAAAATCGAGAATGTTGGTTTTATCCGACACGCTGATGAGGGCCTGACGGATTTTAATGAGTTTTTCGTCACTAATCATAATGATATTGATGGTTGTATTGAGATGGGAACGATTTTATCCAGTTTCACTTATATTACCTACCGTCACCGTTGGTTTATGTCGCCATGTTTATGTGGCCATAGTGGGAAGGTTACTGGACAAATGATTGATTGACGCAAACGCAAAAGGGGTGAGCTTCATAACCCACCCCTTTTGTGGCGTAATAATGTCGTACTAGCGCATATATGACTTAAAGTAAGCCGTATTGTTTTAGTTTCTTGCGCAGGGTACCGCGATTCAGGCCTAAGATAACTGATGCCTTGGTTTGATTATTTTTGGTGTATTTCATAACGACTTCTAGCAAAGGAGCTTCAACTTCAGAAAGAACCATATTGTAGACGTCTGTTACTGGCTGACCATCTAAATGGGAAAAATAGTTAGTCAGTGCCTTTTCAACGCTATCCCTCAGCGCTTGACCTTGTTCTTGCTCACCTGTCGGTGGTGTCGTAAGAACTGGTTTTTGTTCGGTTACTTCCACTGTATCACCCATAATTGTGTCCGTAGTATTCATGCCGTTTTTTCCTCTCCGTTTAACAGAAGTTCGAAGTAATTTCGAACACTGGCAAGTTGAGAATCTGACGATTCAAGTTGATTAAAAATTTTTCGAAACTTTATACCACTAGGTTGATCTTTTAAATACCAATTCACATGTTTTCTTGCGAATCTCACTCCCATATACTCGCCATAAAAGCTGTACAGGCTCTTTAAATGTGCAATTACAACGCCAACAACCTCTTGCGGGGAGATTTTGCCTATAATATGGCCTGTTTGTAAAAATTGATCTATCTCTTTGCATACCCAGGGCCGGCCTAGGGCTGCTCTTCCGACCATCACTGCATCAGCCTGCGTATAGGATAGTACATATTTAGCCTTTTTGGCGCTCGTTATATCCCCGTTTGCGAATACAGGAATAGTTACCGCTTGTTTAATAGCCGCAATAGTATCGTATTCTGCTTCACCGTGGAATCCGCATTCACGAGTTCTACCATGGACAGCAAGCGCCTGTATGCCGCAATCTTGAGCAATTTTGGCAATAGTAACGCCATTGCGGTTACTTTTACTCCATCCAGTACGTATTTTTAAGGTGACTGGAATATCGACAGCATTGACTGTCGTCTTTAATATCTGTTCAACTAAAAGTTCATTTTTTAGCAAAGCAGAACCAGCTGCTTTTTTACATACTTTTTTTGCAGGGCAGCCCATATTGATATCAATGATTTGGGCGCCGTCGCGCTGATTGATTAACGCTGCTTCAGCCAGCAATTTGGGCTCGCTGCCTGCAATTTGTATGGCTCTAGGTCCCGATTCGCCACGATAGTTTAAACGTAACTGAGATTTTGCGGTATCTCTAACCTTAGGGTTTGCCGAAACCATTTCAGAAACGGCCAAACTCACGCCAAATTTACGACATAATTCTCGAAAAGGCCTATCCGTTACACCGGCCATTGGCGCCAATATAACCTTACTGTCAAACTGGTGGGTTCCAATTTGAAATGCCGGCTTGTTCAATGCACTAAATTCCTTTAGTTTGTTCAATTTACCTGCATTGATAACAAGCGGGTATAATACCTGCTCTGTTGAAACTGTTAAAGTACAAAAAGTGGCAATTTTGAACAAAAATAACGCTTATCCGCTTATGTTAGCGAGCGCAAACCTGTAGGCCTTTGAAACTCAATGATTTTACTGATAAGGCTGGTTGAAGAAAACCTTTAATATTGCTCATTTATTTGCGCGCTTTTAGCAAAAACTAGCGTATAGTTAACGGCATTAGCGCCTGGATCGACTATCTCGAGCGATAATTGTATGGGTTGTTGGGCTGGCATTTGGCTTTCGCCAATCATTTCTCCGCCTAAATACTGCGATGGCTTGAATATGCGGCTAGCTACCGTGCGGCCATTTATATCAGAGAAAGCGAGTTTTAGATTAGGGAATGGTTGTTCAAAGTTTGCTTCATTGATAATAATAGTATCGACGACCAGTACGTTATCTAAGTTTGGGTGTGTTCTAATAACAAGATTATTGCTACGAACCTTGTCGAGATCATATTGTATTGGTAGTTGGCAACCTATGATGCGGCACGCTAACGCGTAGGTGCCTCGATAGCTTTCATCGCGAGCGAGTTCGTCTTTGTTATAGGCGAGATACTGCATAACTAACCCAAGTACAGCCGCGGTTGATAACAAATACCATAAGCGTTTTTTGCTTCTACTTTGATTTGAGTCAATGTGCATTTGCACGGGCTCAGGCTGAATACTGGAAAGTAACGCATGGCGGTCGGTTAAATTATCAGTCGCGCTGGTATCGGGTGATAATCCCAGCTCTTCCTGGATGGCGCGGGTAAGATTTTTACTGCTGTCCAATAAAAGCTCTTCTTCAACCGAATCTTCCATGGGTAAGATAGGCGGCTGCTCAGTCTCATCGGAAGAGAGCATCGCTTCAAATTCGGCAGCAGTTTTATCTTCATTTAAATCAATAAGATTGTCTGGAAAGTCGAATTCATCGTCGTTTAGATCAAAACTAGGGGAGTGAGACGAATCTTCATCAGCTTGGTTTAGTTCGTTGTAAGCTTGCCCTCGTAGTAAAGTATCGTCATCGTCGCCGCGCAGTTTTTCCTTGTGCACGTCACGTAGTAAGGTATCATCTTCATCATCCAGTGCGGGCTCCTTGTCGGCACTGATAGGTGGATGCTTCTCCGATACTTGTTCTAAGGCGCTTGGCGGGCGGTTGGGATCATCATCTTCAGCCTCTAGCTCAGCCAGCAAGTCTAGCGCCCATGTTTCGTCCACGCCATCGTTAACAGGCTTATGCTCGTCTCTGTTAGTATCATGACTTTCTTTGTTTGTTTTTTTATCTAAATGGAGGAAGCTGTCACTGAAATTATCATTGGATTCGATTTTGCTACCGTTAAAATTCGGTTGTTCACTAGCTTGCGGAGTGTTGGGCCCATCCTCGAAGAGCTGGTGCTCGACTGCATCGAATACACTTAGGCAGGAACCGCACCGCACAGAGCCACCAGCTGACTTTAAGTGTTCGTCTGTAATGCGAAAAGAGGTCGCACAATTGGGGCAACGCGTTACTAGTTGATCCATAGTGGGATTCTGTGCCATTCGACTATCCATGGGGTGAGCAACATTTAGCAAACCAATATTGGTCTAAACTAGAATATCAGTGAGTAGCTGGTTAGATTTTCACGCCATCAATGCGCACCCAATCTTCATTTACCGTTATTGGATTAAGTCTAAACCATGGTTTGTAGGCTGTCATGACCTCATCCGCCTGGCTTTGTAAAATGCCTGATAACACTAGACGGCCTTGAGGCTTCACTAATCTTTCTATAATTGGCGAAAGCTCGATCAAAGGCGCCGCTAAAATATTTGCCACCACAATATCTGAGGAAGTTTCATCGATTTGTGCTGGAGTTATGACCTTAAATTGGCTGTCATTGAGGCCATTGCGAGAGCAGTTATCTTGAGTCGCAGTTAAGGCTTGAGGGTCGTGATCTACCCCCAGTACATGTTTGGCTCCCAATAGAATGGCCGCAATACCTAAAATGCCTGAACCACAACCATAATCGATCAGAGTACAGTTATCGAGTGCTTGATTAGCTAACCACTCAAGACATAGGGCTGTGGTTGGATGAGTGCCGGTGCCAAAAGCCAGACCGGGGTCGAGTACTAAACTAATGCAATCCGGTTCGGGCGCGGGCATGCCGTCGGGCACAACCCAGAGTTGGCTACCGAATTTCATTGGTTTGTAGTCTTTGAGCCATTCCCTTGCCCAGTTTCTATCTTCCAGTATTTCACTATGGATGGTGGGCGAGGGGTTCAGATGGAGTTGCTTATTTAGTTGCTTTTGTAGCTCAGTAACATCGGTTTCGGCAGCAAATAAAGCAGTTATCTGAATAAGTGGCCACAACAGGGTTTCGCCTATTGCGGGTTCATAAAGTGGTTTGTTGGCATTATCTGATAATGTAATTGAAACAGCCCCTAGAGCCTGTAACACTTCTTCGATATGTTCGGCGTCCTCGGCGGAGGATGGTATTTTTATCTGTAACCAAGGCATCAGCAACCTAATACGTAGAATAACAGGGAGAGAGCAGTATGATTCAAATAAGCGCTTTTTTTATAGTGGTCTATAGGCCTAATTTCTTTTCTAAGTAATGTATATTGACGCCACCTTCAGCAAATGCAGGGTCACGAACAAGCTCCTGTTGTAACGGAATATTGGTTCGAATACCTTCAATGAGCGTTTCATCAAGGGCGTTTCTTATGCGGGCCAATGCGTTTTCACGAGTATCCCCGTAACTAACAATTTTTGCGATAAGAGAATCATAGTTAGGCGGTACACTGTAACCACTATAAATGTGCGAATCGACGCGAATGCCATTACCCCCCGGGGCATGAAAATGACTTATCTTGCCGGGGCAAGGCATAAATGTCTTAGGGTCTTCAGCGTTAATGCGGCATTCAAAAGCATGGCCTTTAAAGGTCACGTCTTGTTGCTTTATACTAAGTGGCTCACCCGCGGCGATTTTTAACTGCTCTTTGACAATATCTATACCAGTGATCATCTCAGTTACTGGGTGCTCGACTTGGACTCGAGTGTTCATTTCAATAAAGTAGAATCCGCCATCTTCATAGAGGAATTCAAAAGTACCGGCGCCGCTATAACCGATTTCAATACAAGCGTTGACACAGCTCATAGCTACATCGTGGCGAATGTCATCTGGTATACCCGGTGCGGGTGCTTCTTCCAGTACCTTTTGATGTCTCCGTTGTAAAGAGCAGTCGCGATCACCGAGGTGTATCGCATTGCCTTGACCGTCGGCAAGTACTTGTATTTCAACGTGGCGTGGGTTTGTTAAAAACTTCTCGAGATAAACAGTATCATCACCAAATGCAGCTTTAGCTTCCGATTGGGTGACATAGATAGCATTTAATAGCGCGGCTTCGCTGTTAACCACGCGCATGCCTCGCCCACCACCACCTGCAGCCGCTTTGATAATTACCGGATAACCGATGTTTTGAGCAATGGTTAGTGTGCGATCGTTGTCATCAGTCAGTGGTCCATCTGAGCCAGGCACTGTTGGTACGCCAGCTTTTTTCATTGCGTCAATTGCAGAAACTTTATCGCCCATCAGGCGAATGACATCTGGATTTGGTCCAATAAATTTGAAGCCACTCTTTACTACTTGTTCAGCAAAATCTGCATTTTCCGCTAAAAAGCCGTAGCCAGGGTGAATAGCAACGGCATCAGTTACTTCGCATGCACTGATGATAGCAGGTACATTGAGATAACTTTCGCTCGATGGGTTTGGACCAATACACACTGATTCATCGGCCAGTCTAACATGCATAAGGTCTCTATCTATTTGAGAGTGAATGGCGACGGTCTTAATCCCCATTTCCTTGCATGCGCGTAATATACGTAGGGCTATCTCGCCTCTATTGGCAATAACTACCTTATCCAGCATTTTTTATAATCCTTTTTGCCGTCGCTCTTATTGTAAATATGCTGTAACAAGAACGATGGCCATACCTTAAACAATTGTAACTGTATCTTAAACGATTGTAACTAGGGGTTGATCAAACTCAACTGGTTCAGCATCATCTACCAGGATTGCCTCAACCACTCCTGGCTTATCAGCCTCGATTTGATTCATCATTTTCATCGCTTCAACAATACAAACAACATCACCAGCTTTGACGTGTTGCCCGATTTCAACAAAGGCTGGGGAACCAGGTGATGGTGAACGGTAGAAGGTGCCTACCATTGGAGACTTAATAACATGGTCAGACAGTGACGAATTATTTTCCGCTGGCGGTGCCTCTGCCGCGGGTGATTGCGTCGGTGTCGCTGGTGCAGCCGAGGGCGCCGCCATGGCAACGGGTGCAGCATATGATACCGCTTGCCCAGAAGGCAGACGACTAATGCGAACAGATTCCTCGCCTTCTTTAATTTCGAGCTCGCCGATGTTAGATTCTTCTAATAGTTCTATCAATTTTTTTACTTTTCGAAT
The DNA here is from genome assembly GCA_028280085.1 of Pseudomonadales bacterium. GTDB lineage: Bacteria > Pseudomonadota > Gammaproteobacteria > Pseudomonadales > JANQMK01 > JANQMK01. Next base: position 23,586 of record JANQMK010000224.1, on the reverse strand, counting down.
ATCCATCAAGTTATCTCATTTTTCTATCAGTGATTTTCTTCCTAATAGGGATTGTCTATCATTTATATGCGACGGCTTGCGCAAATGCGTATTAACACCGCCCCATTTGAATTATGGTTAAATTGAACTGTTTAGTTCCTCCAGTGCTGCAGCAAGCGCAAGCTCGTAGCTTTTTGTACCCAAGCCGGTAATAACACCCACGGCTATATCAGAAAAAAAAGAAGTTTGTCGAAATTGCTCTCTAGCATAAATATTAGAGAGATGAACTTCGACGAAAGGAATGTCAACGGCCAGCAGCGCGTCACGTAACGCAATACTGGTGTGAGTAAAAGCCGCTGGGTTAAAAATAATAAAGTTGACACCTTCTTTTTTTGCATCGTGAATGCGATCAATCAGTTCATATTCAGCATTACTTTGCAATGCTTGCAGGTGATGGCCTTTAGCGATAGCTAGATCAGTTAAGCGCTGGTTAATCTGTTGTAGGGAATCGCTGCCGTAGAGTTGCGGCTCTCGATTGCCAAGTAGATTTAAATTGGGGCCATGTAATACTAATATTGTCGCCATGCTAAATCAGTCCATTGAATATTAGCTTGATTGACTTAAAGCCTTGGTTCCAGCTAGTGTTCAGTTTGAATTCGTCTTTTTCTAAACTGTTTATTAGCTTATATAGCTCTCTTATTATTAACTTTTTACCACTCACTTCTCGTTAATAATGTGCTTTATGCTATGGCTGCTGACTTCAACGTCAGGCAGGGCTAATTTAGTGTTGTCACTTATTGCTCTAATACGTGCTCTAAAGCACTATGGCAGGCTCAACGACAAATCTGACCTTGCAGTTTTCATGTACGCAACTCCTCACCAGGCTGCTAAGTTTGCACGAAATTGTTATTGCTGTCCAACTTTCTGATGTTTAGTACTATTAGCGGCATGTTCGCGTCAAGATGAACGAAATTTGCGAGATATTGCTGGTTATCGGGCAGTTAATGCATGTTTAGAGCAATTTTTACAAAAATCGTTGAAATACCAGCTAAATAACATGAACATGTAGTTATTTTTGGGCTATTTCAAGTTATTTAATAAAATACTGCTTTTTGGCGTATGTTGGTCTTAACATCTAGTTCACACTCAGATGGCATTCAGTGCTGACAAAACAATCTCTTTGGTTAATATCTGGGGCAATATAGTTGCCTGGCCATTGGCGGAGGCAGGAAATAATAGATAGAGGGGGACACCACTACGACCATACTGTTCAAGTAGTTGAGTAATGTCTGGGTCATAGTTCGTCCAATCACCTTTCATATAAACAACGTTTTTGGCACGCATTTTTGCTAGCACATCACTGGTGTCTAGCGCTGTTTTCTCATTGACTAGGCAGGTGATGCACCAATCGGCTGTTAAGTCTATAAACACGGCGCGCCCTTGCGCACGGTATTTAGCTAAATGCTGCGGACTGTAGGCTTCCCAAGGTGTTGAATCATCTACTAATCGGTCGGATTTTGTCGCAATATAATCAGAAAACAAAATGGTGGTAGAGAAAGAAATAGCAGCTAATGCAGTTACATCACCGATGAGGTTAAAGCGTTTGCTGGTTGTGCGGCGTTCCCATAACCACATGGCTAGTGCTAATGCAATGCAACCTAATATAACGGCGGTCATGCCGTCTGAGCCTGATTGACGTCCAAGGACCCACAGTAGCCAAGCCGCTGACACATACATAGGATAGGCCATAAGCTGTTTGAAAGTTTCCATCCAGGGGCCGGGCTTAGGGATAAAACGGGATACCGCTGGAAACACTGCCAATGCTACAAATGGTAGCGCCATACCTAAACCTAAGGCGGCGAAAACTAGCAGAGCGACATAAGCCGGCTGTGTTAAGGCGAAGCCCAAGGCTGAGCCCATAAATGGTGCGGTGCATGGACTGGCAACGACAGTTGCCAATACGCCAGTAAAAAATGAGCCTCTAATGCCCTGCTGGCTGGTAAGAGAATCGCCTACACCCATCAACTGCGTGCCAAAGTTGATAACGCCGGATAAGCTGAGGCCCATCGCGAAAAATAGGTAAACTAAAAAACTGATGACACTCGGTGATTGCAGTTGAAACCCCCAGCCAATAGCGGAACCGCCTGCCTTTAACAGTAACAAGAGAGCGGCAATTGATACGAAAGAGAACACTACGCCAATAGTATAAAAAGCTGCGTGTAATTTTTGTTTTTGATGATTATCGGATGCTGCTGCAAAACTGAGTGCTTTCATCGATAACACAGGAAAAACACAAGGCATTAAATTGAGAATTGCGCCACCGATAAGCGCAAAAATAATAGCCGTCATCAGACTGACGTCTGTATCCATTGAAGAGGTAGTGCCGGTAGTCGCTTGATCATTAACGTTATTGGCATTGGTTTGACTTTTTCCAGCAACGCTATTTTTAGGTAGACCGGGAGTAATTAGCTTACTGTCTAGATCAATAGTAAAATGTTCCGTTTGCGGTGGGTAGCATAGTCCTGCATCGGCGCAACCCTGAGATTCCACGCTAAGTGTTAACAGGCCGGCTGTGAGAGAGTTGGCAAAAGACAGTGTGGCATTGTGATAAAAGACTTCGAGCTCTTCTTCGAAGTAATCATCATACTTCAGTTGCATATCACCGGTGATAATGGGGGCAACATTAATGGCAAGGCCATCAATAGCGGCACTTACATTAAACTTGTTTTTATATAGGTAGTAATTGTCCGCGATGTTCCAATATAAAGAGATTTTATCGGCTTCGACACTGGGTAATAATTTAAATGCTTCTTTAACCGGGAGAAATTCAGTCTGTGCTTGCTCAAACGGGTCTGCGCTTGCCTCACCATTAACAAAATGTGAATGGCCAAGCGTTAGGGCAACAGTGATAAAAAGACAATAGTGGGTAACTAATCGCATAGGCATTGCTCGACTGTTATCAGAGTAAGGTCAATTTTAATAGTATTTAACTAGTAGTAGTTAGCTTGAATCTAGTGGCTAACATAGATCGTACCATTTGGTGGCTGCAAAATGTGCTGTAATAAGTGCTTCGACGCTCAAATAAGACCGTTGTTTCAATGAATCGTTTCCGGTATTTTAGGGACTTCCAAATACTCATGCTAGAAAAATTTAACAAAAACGGTTTTTTACAGAAAGCATTTGTGGCCTATCAACCGGTTGATTTTATTGATTGAAAATCGTTAATAGCGAATTCGCTAAGCGATTATTAGGCAGCGGTATAGCAGCGGTATAATAGGTGAGATCGTCCTGACATAACACGTGCAGAGCGGTATTCGGGGCATATTTAGGATGGGGTGTGGCGCGAAGGAGTAGTTGATGCGTATTCTATTATTGGCGGCGATAGGGTTGCTAAGTGGTTGTTATCAGACCAGTTTGATTCAGCCACGGGCTCCTGCTCCTAATAGTCAAACAGATGGGGTTACCGTTGATGCTAGTGCCAATGGAAGCCGTTATTTAGCAGGTAGCCAAGTTAACATACCGGTAACGGAGGCTGTGGCCGACCGCGGTCTTAGTAAAGGTAAGAAAGGTAAGGTTGATGGCGATATGACGAATCAGCCTCCCGCTATTTTAGCGGCCTTATTGGCGAGAGCAGAGTTAGCTTTCCGCCAGGGTAAATTGATGTACCCGATACACGACAATGCCTTTGATCGTTATAATGCAGTTTTATTACTTTATCCTAATCATCCGACAGCCATTAAGGGCTTGCAAAACATTGCTGCTCGCTACTGTGACCTGGCTCGGGTAGCATTTGAAAAAGGTCTACATTCTCGCGCAACTGATATGTTGGCGCGCACTAAGCAAGCAGACAAGACACATCAGTGTTTGAACAGGCTTGCTGATCGCCCGTTATCGAAACCGCCTGCCATTGGGGCTGCCAGCAAAACTCGTTTTCAGTTACCGCTGAAAGATTTAAGTCAGCGTAATGAGCGCATTCGGGAGTTGTTAATTAGCATTGCGCAGCAGGCAAAAGCGCGTGGTATGGCATTACTCATTGTAGCTCGAAATGACCGGGAAGCTCGCTGGATTTATAGCGAGATGAAAAAAGGTGTGCCTGGCTATCGGTTGCGAGGTAATATCCGTCAAGGCAAGATGCCACGTATTGAATTTGAGCGGAGTTTAATAGGGCTTTAGTTTTTGCTAAAGCAAGTTACACCCTTTCTTTTTTGTTTAAAAAAAGCTCACTGCGAGGTAGGCTGTCGAGGTAGGCTGTAGAGTGTCCTTACTTTATTTCCTTACCTTAATTATAGTTGGGTTACTAGCCGGGCGGCACCGTGAATACAAATAGCACTAATAACTAATAATAAGCGTTGGTCACGATTACATAGTGAGTAGTATCTATTCTTAATTACATGCAAATTACGGAGAAATCTCTCGTTTGTATGTTGAACTGCTATAGTTAATATTAGTTTATTTTACCAAATGCTCGCAGCTACAAAGCAAACCATTTAAGGTAATACACGATTGACTTTACTTCGCCAGCTTATCATTTGTATCACACTATTATATTTGTTGACATTTATTGGCAATTTGGTGGTGAGCATAATGAATGCGCGCCATTATTTGCAAAATCAAATGTATGTTCACGCTCAAGATACGGCGACCTCATTGGGGCTCTCGCTAACTACTGCGACAGAGGATGGCGACGTTGCCACAATTGAGTCCATGCTTGATGTCATTTTTGATCGAGGCTACTACTCACATATTTATTTTAATGATCTTAAAGGTAAAAAGAAATTTGAGCGTGCTAAAGACTTCAGTGATTCCGATATTCCACAGTGGTTTATCGCTCTGGTTAAATTGCCTCGCCCTTATGGTAATGCTGAAGTGCTGTCTGGCTGGCAGCGTATTGGCGAGTTGACGGTCATTTCTCATCCTGGATATGCCTACCGTGATTTATGGCATATTGCTAAGGAACAAGCCCTATGGTTTAGTTTTGTTACCGTTATCACGATTTTATTCGCTTCTTTTGCGGTTAGGTATTTGCTCGCGCCCTTAAATAAGGTGGTTCAACAGGCCGATGCGATCTGCGAACGTAATTTTGTTGTGTTAAAGGAGATTCCGCGCACGAGAGAATTGCGTCGTGTGGTGGAGGCGATGAACCGCATGGCAGAGAAGACGAAAGTGCTCTTTACCCAGCAAGTAGACCTGACCGAAAGTCTTTTCGCGCAAGCACGATTAGACCCCGTAACTAAGTTGTCTAACCGGCGTGACTTTGACTCCCGTTTTTCCGCTTACATGCATTCAGAAGAAGGCGATAGCTCTGGGGCGTTGATATTAGTGCAAATCAAAGATTTTTCGCGTTATAACGAAATCTATAGTCGCGAGCAAGGCGATGAGTTGTTATTGATGATAGCGGAAAAACTCACTGAAGTTTTTGAAGGTATGGCTAACGTTATTTTGGCACGCAGAGCTGGTGCTGATTTCACAGCGTTTTTACCCCAGGTAACGGGATCAGAAGCGGAAGAAATCCTCGATTCGCTGTATGTTGAACTTGTCACCGTACATCCCTTTAATCAAAGTACGATGGGGTATTCATTGCATATTGGTTTGGCCTATTCCTCTCGAGTGTCTGAAGAGAAGCGATTGTTACAGAAGGCAGATATGGCACTACGCGCGGCGCAAAAACGGGGGCCAAATAATTATCAAATCTATCATGAGCAGGCGCTTGACCAAGGCACAGATAATACCTTAAAGGACGCATTAGAATGGCGCCAAGTTTTACAGCAAGTGTTGGCAGATAGATCTTTAGTTTTACATTTTCAACCCGTTTTTAGCCTAGAGCCACAAACCTTGTTACTTTATGAGGTCCTTTGTCGTATAGAAGTTGATAATCAATTAGTGACTGCAGGTGTTTTCTTACCCATGGCAGAACGCTATGGGTTGCTCGAAGAGTTTGACCAGCTCATCATTGATTTATTAATAGAACAGAATGTAGTAGGTCAACACAGGGTGCCTTTCAGTGTTAACCTTTCATTACAATCTATCCAGTCCGATAAATTTGTGCGGTGGCTGCAAGCCAAACTGCTGGAAAATAATGAGCTCAGGCAGCGAATTGTACTTGAAGTGCCTGAATACATCGTTAGGGTAGCGGAAACGCCGCTGAAACGGATGAATGATATACTAGTGCCTCTAGGGGTTGGTTTTTCTATTGACCATTTTGGTTCGGGAGCGGCAGCTTTCTCCTATTTGGCAAGTTTACAATTACAGTTTTTGAAAGTTGACCGGAATTATGTTGAGGATATCGATAGCAATCCTGACAATCGATTCTTTATACGATCTGTAGAACAAATTGCCCAGTCCAAAGATATCTGCTTGCTGGTTGAGGGTGTTGAAAGTGAGGCCGAATGGCAGACGTTAAAGACATTAAATGTTGGCGGTGCTCAGGGGTATTTTCTTGGGCGTCCTAGCAGTGACCTAATCGTGGCGTAATGCTAGGGTTTCGGTTTGTGTGTATCTCTATGGCATAAGTTCATTATTCATTCTTTGATTTGCACTTTATATAGCCACCATCTTTGATTAGTAACCCATTCAATCAGCTCAATCCATTTTCTGGCGTGAAATTTCCTCTCATCTTGGTATAGTCTCTCCCTTGGTTTTGTGCGAGGCATGTTGCGATTCGTGTGACATGGCATTAGTGGTAGAATAGGGTGGCTTAGTACAGGCGCTTTTTAACCGTTTTAACTGTTGGTGATGAAGGCATGGCGTTAGAATCGATAAGAGATCAGTTGGGGGAAAGTTCGATGGGAAAGGGGGTTGCCGGTTTTGTAGCCGTTGTCTTGTTGTTCATTGGTATATTGGGGTTTATTTGGGACAGTGAGCCCGACAGTTTTTCGGTTCAGCAAAATGCCGCGGAAATACTGGAAGGTACTGGTTATGAGGTGGTGACTGGGGCTGTGACCACTGCTGCTCTCATTAAAGTTGCTCAAGTTATGTTGGAGAAAGACGGTGTTATTACCGGAGGCTTTTTGAGCAACGACCGGCTTCCGCCTGGTATCTTTATGGACAATGTGCCGAACTGGGAGTACGGTGTGTTAATTCAAGTGAGAGATCTTGCTAAAGCGATGCGGGAAACACTCAGTCGCTCGCAGTCACAGTCTTCAGAAGATCCTGACCTTGCTATTGCCGAGCCTAGATTTAATTTTGAACGAGGGAGTTGGGCTTTTCCCGCCACTGAGTCAGTTTACCGCGAGGGCATCGATGCAACTCGTGCTTATTTGATGCGCTTGGTGGACCCTAGCATCAGTAATGCACAGTTTTACGCGCGGGCTGATAATCTTCGCTACTGGTTGAATTCGGTTGAGCATCGCTTAGGAAGTATGTCACAGCGACTCAGCGCTAGTGTCGGCCGCAAGCGTATTAATACTGACTTGGCGGGAGACAGCGCGGCCAGTCAGTCTACCTACTCGCCAGGAGAAATAGAAGTTAAAACGCCGTGGACTGAGATTGATGATATTTTCTATGAAGCGCGTGGTACCTGTTGGGCGTTAGTTCATTTCTTGAAAGCAGTCGAAGTAGATTTCAAAGAGATACTGATGAAAAAAAATGCCTTAGTGAGCTTACAACAAATTATACGTGAGCTTGAGGCAACCCAAGAATATGTATACAGCCCAGTTATTTTAAATGGTAGTGGGCTTGGATTCTTGGCGAACCATTCGCTTGTTATGGCATCTTATATTTCAAGGGCCAATGCGGCTATTATTGATTTAAGGGATCTATTGTCGAAAGGGTAATAACATGCATTAATGTGCTTAGTATCCTGCATGTTAGTGTTGTGGCGAACAAAAATGAAATATGTGCTGTTATTTGTCCTACTGCTCAACTTAGGCAGTGCTTTAAGTGGTTGTGCTCTAAGCCCTCAACAAGTATCACTGATGCCATCAGTTACAGTTGATTCTCAGCCTTATGGTGCAGGCCGCGCAGCGACTGTCAGTGTGTTAGATGATCGTAACGACGAAGTGTTAGGAACGCGCGGCGGGGTTTATGGCGATACCAGTTTAATCACAATGACTAAAGGTATGGTTGAGCCTGTCGCGTTAGCGAGCGAAAAAATACTGAGTCAATTGGGTTTTGATGTGTCGCGGCCCGGTGCTAGCAATGCTGGGTTTGGTACTAATGATGTTGTAGACGGGGAAAGCCCAATTAAATTCACCGTTGTTATCGCCAACTTGAACTACTCGAGCCCGAATAAAGTTTTTGCCAATTCGGTAAATGGCGAAGTAGAGCTTAAGTTAAACGTTGAAAAAAATGGCGAAGAATTTAATAGCCGTTTTAAAACAAAAAATAGTGAGCGTTTTTTTTCGGTACCTGATGATAAAGTTAATATGGTGCTAATTAATAAGTTATTCTCTGAAACGTTAGCTAAACTGTTTGAAGATCCCAGTCTTGCCCATTTTCTTCAATAACAATTCAAATAGGACAACGTTTGCGTTGTGACTACACTTGATAACACAACGCATAATGTTGGGTGCAATATAGGGTACTATGATAACTATGATAGGGCGTTATGCCTCTAAGAGAGTCTTATGCTGTGGGGCTTTGAGTCGAGGGCCATATTGACTGACGACTGTTGCAGACGCTTTGCTTGCTAAGTCGCCCGCCGCTTGGTATGACTGGCCGCTTGTAATGCCGTATAGAAATGCTCCTGCAAACATATCGCCTGCACCATTGGTATCAATAGCATTTACTTTGTGGGGGGCGATGTTGATATAGTTGCTGCCATCGTACAGCAATGCCCCTTCTGCCCCTTTGGTAACAGCAAATGAATTAGCGATCTTTTTTAATTCTTCACAAGCAGCTTCTATTGTGTCTAGACCGCTCCATCCAAGTGCTTCATCTTGGTTACAAAAAATTAAATCTACCCGATCGCCGATCATTTCCTTCAAACCGTCTTTAAAAAACTGCACCATACCGGGGTCAGAAAGTGATAACGCTGTCTTCACACCGTGTTTTTCTGCAATCTTTCTCGCTTCAATTGCTGCTGCTCGTCCTGTCGATGAAGTAACAAGATAGCCTTCTATGTACAAATATTCAGATGCTTGAATGGCTTCAGCCGACACTTGTTCAATGGATAGTGTTTCGCTCACGCCTAGAAAGGTATTCATAGTCCGTTCAGCATCGGGAGTAATCATGACCAAGCATTTTCCGGTAATACCATCCGCCCTATCATGGGCGTAAAGGCTGTCAACTCCGGCGGCTTTGAGGTCGTTAAGATAAAAATCCCCGTTTTCGTCATTGGCGACCTTACAGGAATAAAATGTTTTTGCGCCAAAGTAGCTTGCCGCGATGATAGTATTTGCTGCGGAGCCGCCAGAGGCCCTTTTAGACGCCACTAGGTGTGAACCTAGTTCACTTTGAAGGTAATGTTGGCGTTCTTCGTCGACCAACGTCATCAGCCCTTTTTCGATATTCAAAGTCACTAGATCGCTATCGGTTACTTCAACCTCAGTATCAACTAGCGCAGCGCCGATGCCATACAATTGGTATTTCTTCATAGCAAAAACCTTTACATCCCTGGATAAATTGACGTTTATTATCGCGGACCAAGCACATAAGATAAAGGTCTTGCTCAGCAACACCGTTTGATTTTATGATCGATAATCGCCCGCTTACGTGGCTAATCCAACATTATACCGAATTTTAATGAATGCCAGTAAATCTAAGACCAAAGGCGCGGTAAAAACCGGCCCCCTGCGTTCGCTTCTTCTGCTAGTTAAGTCGTGGCGGTTTTGGTTGAAAATTACCCTGGTGGTTTTGCTAGTTAGCAGCTGTGTATTAGTCTACTTGGATGCCTGGGTCAGATATAAATTTGAGGGCAAAAAATGGGCATTGCCCGGTAAAGTCTACAGCCGGGCGCTGGACATTTATGTTGGTCTCGATTTAAAGGAAACAGCTTTCAAGCAAGAACTCGAGTCATTAGGGTATCGGGCAGGTCGAAAATTGGCTGGGCCGGGCACTTATGTCAGTAACGGCCAAGGACGGTACATGGTCCATTCTCGTGGTTTTCAATTCTGGGATAGTCGAGAACCAGCGCGGCGATTTTTCGTGTCGTTTAACCAGAATCAAATCTCACTATTATCGTCAGTGGAAGGTGCGGAACTGAATATAGTTCGATTGGAGCCTTTGCAGATTGGTGGTATATATCCGAAAAATTATGAAGACCGACAATTGGTTTTGTTACAAGCTGTACCTGCCAATTTGCTAGCAGCCCTAATTGCGGTTGAAGATAAGAGTTTTTACCAGCACCACGGTATTTCTTTTAGAGCAATCCTGCGTGCTTTGAAAGCAAATATTAGTGCTGGTGCAGTGCGGCAAGGGGGGAGCACATTGACGCAACAATTAGTAAAAAACTTTTATTTAACCAAAGAACGGAATTTGGCTCGTAAGGCGGTCGAGGCGGTAATGGCGTTGTTATTAGAACTGCATTATGAAAAAGATGCCATTCTAGAAGCTTATATTAACGAGATATTTTTGGGCCAAGCTGGCCGTAGAGCAGTGCATGGTTTTGGTTTAGGGAGTCAACACTATTTTAGGCGTCCGCTCGCTGAGTTAAAACTGCATCAAGTAGCGCTGTTAGTCGGTATGATTAAAGGGCCTTCGTATTATGATCCATGGAAACATCCTGAGCGTGCTTTGCGTAGAAGAAATTTAGTCCTAGATATTATGTCTACCGAACAAGTCTTACCAGCTGACACTATCGCAATAGCGAGACGTCGGCCTTTGGATATAGCTGAGCGTCGCGAGTCTCTAACAACGAACTTTCCAGGTTATATGGAGCTTGTCCGTCAACAGTTGCAGCAGGACTATAAAGACGAAGATCTACGTACCGAAGGTTTACGAATTTTTACTAACCTTGATCCACTCATACAAGCACAAAGTGAAAAAAGTTTGGCTGAATCTATCCAACATATAGAGCAGCAGTGGGGGGAAAAAGCTAGTGAGTTACAAGGCGCTATTGTGGTGACCAAAACTGGCACGGGAGAAATATCTGCCGTTGTCGGCGGGCGTGACCCACGCTACGCGGGTTTTAATCGGGCGTTACACGCAGTTCGTCCGATTGGGTCGTTAATCAAACCGGTGGTTTATCTGACCGCTCTGAAGCAGTCGCGACAGTATAGTTTGGCCAGCTTAATCAGTGATGAGCCGGTTACAGTACAGGGTCCTGACAATGAGCTTTGGCAGCCCAATAATTTTGACCGCGAGAGCCATGGTGACGTATTGCTTTATCAGGCTATGGCCCAGTCTTACAATCTGGCTACGGCGCGGTTGGGTATGAATATTGGGATTGATAATGTATTAGCAACCGTTAAAAAGCTCGGTATTGATAAAAAAGTGCCGGCAGTTCCTGCCGTACTATTAGGTTCTATCGAGCTATCACCTTTTGATGTGGCGAGCATGTATCAAACGATTGCGGCCGAAGGTTTTTTTACCCCATTGCGGGCTATTAGAGAAGTCGTTGATGCCGATGGCCAACCGTTAACGCGATACCCATTGCAAATTGATCAGCGTTTTGAACGGGAGTACATTTATTTGATTTCTTATGCCATGCAGGCTGCTGTGCGTGAAGGGACTGGTAAAAGTATTTACCAGTCCCTTCCTAATCATATTCCGTTAGCGGGCAAGACGGGCACTACCAATGATCAACGCGACAGCTGGTTTGCTGGGTTTGACGGCCAACATTTAGCGGTGGTTTGGTTGGGCCAGGATGATAATAGTACCACACCTCTTACTGGCGCAACTGGCGCATTACGAGTTTGGCGAGATCTTTATTCTCACATTGGCGTGGATGCGGTTTCTTTCTTTCAGCCTGATGGGATAGTTTATAAATGGGTTGACGAATCAACGGGGTTATTGTCGAAAGAGATGTGCCAGGGTGCTCATTATATTCCGTTTATTAAGGGCTATGGACCGGAGCGAGTAGCGCCTTGTCGTCGTCGGGCGGGCAGTTGGTTGAGAAATTTGTTCTAGGGCATCTCCTCATTATTCAGAGGCGCCCTAGCAAATTCAACACATTTAACATCGGTTTTGGCTAGTTACAATTAAAGTACGGCGTGGTTTAATATATAAGGACGAATTAATGTTGCGAAAAATTCTGTTAGCATTTTTGGTAGGGGTTCAGTTGAGTTGTACCCAGCTTGATACATATAAAACGCCACCTGGTGAGCGAGAGCCTGTCGAATCTAAACCGTCTGGTGTTTTCGGTGGTCAAATAGATGGGGCAAGTAGTCCACGTACTTTAAATAGCGGCGCACTTGACTTGATTACTAAGGCAAAAGCAAAGCTTAGAGTCGGCCATTATCAAGCAGCTGCTGCGCTGGCAGAGAGAGCTTTGCGGATTGAGACGAGAAGCCCAGTTGTGTACCATTTACTGGCAACATCTCGCTATAAATTGGGTTATGCCAATGAAGCGAGAAATCTTGCGTTAAAGGGTAAAAGTTATGCCGTAAGTAATAGCCCAATCTACCTTAAGTTACACGCCTTACTCGATGAGATTACAAATCCGTAAATCTATAATAATTCGCTATTATTAGCTTCTTTTTTAAAGAAATTTGTTTTTATCTTTCCAATATTGCCATAAGGCTCTGGTGAATTGAGCTACACTTATAAGAGACAATTGTCTATAGGCGCGACAGTTCAAACAGAGCTCTATATTTTTATGGCACACGTGGCACAAGATCGTCTTTCCTTTTATTTGGTTTGACGAGTTATGCAATTGCTATATAACTGTCTGATAATAGTCGCTTAAATACAGGCATAGTTGAGATGACTTAGCCTGCTCTAATCGATGCCCGACGTTTATTTAGGTAGAAAATTTTTTGATCCATGTCCTTATTTCGCGACGAAGGTACTAGTTCGAGCCAGACTGGCAAGAACGATTTTTCTGGCATACTAGGTGGTGTATCAAATACTGTCGGAGAGTCAGTTGTTCGCGATTGTTACGTCCGAGCCAAAAGATACAGTAGTGAGAAGTTACCCCAGTATTTTCAGTCGCTTGATGCTGCTTTATTTGAGTTGGCTGAAAACGCGCGTTCTAATCAAGAACAAAGCAATATCTATGATTGCCTGCGTGTTTTTCGTGAACAAAAGACAGTGGTTGAAGCGCATTTTGGTGATGTGCTGAAGCAAGGCTTTGAAAAATTTATGCAGGGTGAGTCGTTAGACTATATCGGCAGCAGTGACGCTGAGGATGGTAATTTAGCTATATTGCAAAATGATGACTTAGAAGAATCCATTGCTATTTCGTCGATAGGACGTAAGGCAGAGATTCATTATAACGATTCGCTGTATGGCATTAAGCAGCGATTATCGGTATTGAGAGGGGGCGAAAAGGTTAGTCATGAAGACAATCCGTTAGGCCCTCGGTATCTCTGTTATTGCTTGCGTGGTGCGCTTAGCTGTGTCGAATTTGATATAAACTCAAAGATTGCAGCTTATAAAGTCTACGCAAAAGAATTTGTTTTCGCGCTGGATCAGTTCTATGAAGATACTAATAGTTTCTTAATCAGTCGAAATATTTTGCCACATCTACGGCCAGAAACAGAATCAAAACGCAACGCATCTGCTAAACCTCAAGGAAAAACAGCGAAGCAAGATAATTCAACGGCGAAATCTCAAAGTAGGCCAGAGCAACAGTTGGCGGAAAGTGTTGCAAAAAGTGCTGATATCATAAAGGGTAAATTGAGAGAAATATCGTCAGATATAGAAAGCGTTACTCAGCAAAGACGCTTGAGTAAAACGACGCAAGCCCAGAGTGATGCTTATCCACAGCTAATGGCTTCTTTAGAACAGCTGCAGGGGCAATTGCAAAAACAACCTAAAGGAGCATTGAGCAAGCATATTGCTGATATTGACCCTGGTGGATATGGGCAATTTCTTGATGCAGACTCTTCTGGTTCCACCATACCTGAGTTTCCAACTGATGATATTGTTAATGTATTAAATGGGCTGCAAGACCAAGCAGCTGAGCTGCGACTGGCTTATACACCTAAGGCAGTATGGGAGCCTATTCAACGCGAGTATCTTCGTCATCAGCTAAAAGACCAACTTATTCAGACCGGTGTAGAAGCGAAGAAAATAATACCGAGTACTGACCTTAATATGATTGATCTGGTCGGTATGTTATTTGACTATATGTTGGATGACACAGCTGTGCCTGATTCCGTTAAAGCACTATTATGCCATCTGCACACGCCTTATCTTAAAATTGCATTGGTAGATAAAAGCTTATTTAGAGAAATGCAACATCCCGCTCGCTTGTTATTAGAAAGACTTTGCGAAGCAGGGGCGGAACTGGTAGGCACTCACAGCAGCAAAGAACATGAAGTTTACGACAAAATTGACAAAGTTGTGACGCGGATACTGAAGGAGTATAAAGGCGACATAGCATTGTTTGATGAGTTGTTAGCAGAGTTTACCGATTTTATCAGTAAACTGAGACGACGTGCTGAAATTTTGGAGCGTCGTGCCATCGAAAAAGCGCGTGGCGAAGATAAATTGAGGGAGGTTAAGAAGCTCGCCTATGTTGAAATTCAAGAAAGGATTAAAGATAACCCTCTACCCAAAGAGATGTCATTGTTATTATTGCAACCCTGGTCTGATTATTTGACATTTATCCTTTTGAGATATGGCGACAGTAGCGGAGCATGGACTCAAGCCCTGACGGCCGTCGATGATCTTATTTGGAGTTTAAAACCAAAGAAAACACGCAGCGAAAAGTCTCGCCTTAGCGAACTGATGCCTGAGTTAGAAGTTACTATTTTACGGGGCCTTGAAACTATTGGTTATGATAAAAGCCTCAGCCAAGAGTTGATTGAAAAGATGGGAGAATACCAAAAACTGGTTTTTGATGGACAGGATTTTTCTAGTACAGATGGAGCAGCGATAGCAGCAGAAGAATTAGATAGCAATACAGTGGAAGTTCAGCTAGAAGATTTGTCGGATCATGAAAAAGAGATTCTCGAACAATTGTATAGAATGGAATTTGGTACGCAATTCATATTTCATAAATCAGTGATGGGCCGGTCAGCAAAGTTAAAATTGGCTTGGTTTAATGATAATACTCAAAATTACATGTTTGTTGATCAGCTTGGTAAAAAGGTTGCAGTTAAAAGTGCGGCTGAGCTGGCGCGTTCCGTTGCCAAAAAAGAAATTGAGGTGGTAGAGAATGACAATAAGCCGCTAGTTGAACGAGCTTTAGAAAGTATCTTTAAGAAAGTAACAAAAACTATCGAAAATGTGAAAGAAAAACATTGAGTTGAATCTAATGAGCGAACCTAACGAAACAAAAAAAGAAGATTTTCTTCAGAGGCGGAAAAGTGAAAGAAAGGCGATTAATGCTGATGTTAATATCTATGATAATATTAATGGGCTCCATGTTGGGTTGCTGGTAAATGTTGCGTCAGAAGGGATTATGGTTATCGCTGATAACGAAATTGAAAAAGATTGTATCTTTCAATATGAACTGAGGTTGCCAATGGAAGTTAACCATACCGATAAGATCGTCGTAGGTGTCGACTGTCTATGGTGCCAGCCTGCAGACCAAAAAAATAAATTTTGGGCAGGTTTTCATATTATAGATATTTCTGAAACTGATCATGCTACTTTAGAAGAACTCATACAAGAGCACGGGCAGGCATCGTTGTTATAGCTTTTTGTGCAAACAGTAATTTCACTTAGTGTATCGTGTATGCCTGTTTATTCTGTCCTTCCAAAGCTATACCTAATTAGTTGTGCCTAATATCTTCGCGGCCTCTTTTGCAAAGTAAGTCAAAATGCCATCGGCGCCACTGCGTTTTATGGCTAAGAGAGATTCCAAAATAATAGCGTTTCTATCTAGCCAACCGTTTTCAAATGCAGCAACGTGCATGGCGTATTCGCCGCTAACTTGATAGACGAAGGTGGGTGCTTTTAATTCATCTTTGATACGTCTAACAATATCTAAATAGGGCATGCCGGGCTTTATCATTATCATGTCTGCACCTTCACTTAGATCAAGAGCGCACTCATGTAAGGCTTCATCGGTATTAGCGGGGTCCATCTGATAGCTATACTTATTAGCGCCTTTTAGATTGGTAGCAGAGCCGACAGCATCACGAAATGGTCCGTAGTAAGCCGAAGCATACTTAGCAGAGTAGGCTAGTATCTTGGTATTGACATATTGTCTTTGTTCGAGTGCCTGCCGTATCAGATCTACGCGGCCGTCCATCATATCTGAAGGTGCAACAATATCAGCGCCAGCGTCAGCATGGGAAACGGCTTGTTTAACCAGTGTTTCTATGGTGAGGTCATTGATAACGTATCCGTTTTTGTCAATAATCCCGTCTTGTCCATGGTCAGTAAAGGGATCGAGTGCGACATCAGTGATGACACCAATATCTGGGCAATGGGCCTTAATGGCTTTCACAGCTCGTTGTGCGAGGCCTTCTGGGTTAAAGGCTTCCTCTGCAAGTGCTGATTTAGTGGTTTGGGGTGTAACCGGAAATAGGGCGACAGCAGGGATACCTAAATTTTTTACATCATTAACTTCTTCAACAAGCAAGTCGATAGTTAGTCTCTGTATTCCCGGCATAGAAGCAATGGTTTCCCTCTGATTATCACCTTCAATGACGAACATAGGATAGATTAAATCGTTCACAGTCAGCATTGTCTCGCGCATCATACGTCGAGAAAAGTCATCGCTACGCATTCTTCTCATGCGGGTTTTAGGATATTTCGCTCTATTTAATTCCACGGTGGTACCTTCTATTTTTTATTGGCATAGCTAGTTGTAGCATCACGACGCGATGTTAGAAAATACTTTTTCAGCGGCATCAAGTGTTTGTTGGATATCCGTGTCCGTGTGGGCTTGGGACATGAAACCAGCTTCAAACGCTGATGGCGCGAAATATATGCCTTCTGCAAGCATGCCACGATAGAATGCTTGAAAGCGTTTTATGTCGCATTCTGTGACTTGTTGGTAACGGGTAATTTTTTCTTCTTCAGAAAAGAAAAAACCAAACATTGAACCCACATGATTGGTTGTTAAAGGGATATTAGCATGCATTGCACGTTCTTTTAACCCTGCAACTAACTGGCTAGTTTTTTTCGTTAGTTGCTCATAAAAACCTGCCTTTGATATCTCCTTTAGGGTAGCCAGTCCCGCTGCTAGTGCAATGGGATTGCCCGATAGTGTACCTGCTTGGTAGACTGGACCAGACGGCGAAATGTCCGCCATAACCTCATATTTACCCCCGAATGCGCCTACCGGCAGACCGCCGCCGATCACTTTACCTAAGGTTGTTAAGTCGGGCTCCACGTCATAAAGTTGTTGGGCGCCACCCAATGCGACTCGAAATCCAGACATCACTTCGTCAAAAATCAATAGGCTGCCATGTTGCTGGCACAGTTGTCGTAACGTGGCTAGAAAACCAGGTATCGGTGGTATGCAGTTCATGTTGCCTGCTACAGGTTCTACGATGACGCAGGCTATCTCATCGCCGATTTGGTCAAAGGTGTTTTGGGCATCATCAATGTCATTAAATGTTAGTGTTATAGTCTGTTCGGCTAAAGCGGCAGGAACACCTGGCGAACTGGGTACGCCAAATGTCAAAGCGCCCGAACCTGCTTTAACTAATAGGGAATCAGAGTGGCCGTGATAGCAGCCTTCAAATTTTACAATTTTATCTCTTTTGGTATGACCGCGCGCTAGTCGAATAGCACTCATGGTAGCCTCTGTACCCGAACTCACCATTCTTACTTGGTCGATACTGGGGAAAGCTTCACAAATTGATTCAGCCATGTCTATTTCGATTTGGGTTGGCGCACCAAAACTTAAACCACTATTCAAACTTTGTTGAACCGCACTAACCACGGTTGGATAAGCGTGGCCCAAAATCATTGGCCCCCAGGAACCGACATAATCTATATACCGCTTGTTATCATGATCAATGAGATAGGCACCCTCGCCCCGTTTAAAAAAGATAGGGGTGCCACCGACACCTTTGAATGCGCGAACAGGTGAATTCACGCCGCCAGGAATAGATTGTTGCGCGCGAGAAAATAGAACATCTGACTGGCTCATAGCGGTTTTGCTCTCAAATTATTGTTGGCTATAGATTGATTAGAAGCTGTTTCATAATTGTACTGCTGCGCAGAGCAATACTCTGTTTTACTGACACTTGTGAGTATGAAATAGCACCTAAGCATGATTAAATTATGAGTGTGACAAGTGCATTATCCTGTCTGGTTGCAGTAAACGCCAGACATAAGTCGAGCTGGCTAAGCTTTATAAAGCTAACTTAGTCATTTGCGTCGACATTGCACCAATGAAGACGGTTAGGTATCAACCTTCCCATACCTAATCGGCGGGCTTTTTTCAGGCTTTTCCAGGTGAAGGACTGAGCTTGTTCCACCGCTTCAGCGACGGAGAGACCATGTGCTAAATAACCAGCGATGGCTGAAGCCAAGGTAGCGCCTGCCCCCTGGTAATGATTGGTTAGCCTGGGCCATTCAAAGGATTTAGTTATCATGTGAGTTGAATACAGGTTGTTGGTTACTTTCTCGGCGCTATTATGTGTGCCTGTAATTAATACATATTGCGCTCCGCTATCGAGTATTTCTGCTGCACATGCATCTAAAGTATCGGCTTCATGTGAAAGATGATGGGCCTCTACTGTATTTGGCGTAATTATTGTCGCCTGGGAAAGTAGCAATGTTCGCGCTGCTTCAACCAGGTACTCCATATCAATCTGAGCACTTGGTCCCATGGTGGTTACTGGATCAAGCACCACCGGAATCTTGTCGTAATCGCGTAGAATAGTGTGGATAGCTTCAACCACCTCTAAACTGCCTAACATGCCCAACTTGATAGCTTTTACTGGCATATCTTCTAGTACAGCGCGTGCTTGTTCTATCAGAAGAGTACTATCAACAGTGACTATATCTTTGATTTCACTGGTATCTTGTGCCGTCATGGTAGTGATGACAGGTACACAGTGACAACCCACACTCAGTAGCGTTTCTATGTCGGCCTGTATGCCTGAGCCGCCACTGGGATCGTGACTAGAAAATGTCATGACTACGGGGGTAGAACTATCAAACTCAAGCATATGACGACATCCATCGTTAAAGGTGATCTCTAAAGTTTATCACAGGAATAAAATTTTGCTTTTGATTTGGTGGTAAGTAACGGACAGAACAATAAGCGGAAGTGGTCGATAAATCATATTGAATTAAAAAGGTTTAACCACCACCATAATGACAATAACAAACAATAGTAGTACCGGTAGTTCGTTAAATATACGGTAGTAAATATGAGATCGTGGCTGCTCGCCACGTTCGAGCTGTTTAAGTATCCTGCCGCAGTAGAAATGGTAGATAAACAGCAAGATGACGCAAGCCATTTTTATATGGAACCAGACTGATACTAAGTAATAGTGGCTATTTTGAGTTACTAAATACAGTCCAATAAATAGCGTTAACGCCGCGAAAGGTGTAATAAAATTATACAGCTTACGTTGCATGGTTTGTAAATGTTGTTGAGTTGCCTTGTCTTCGGCTAGAGCGTAATAGACAAACAGCCTCGGTAAGTAAAAGATGCCCGCAAACCAACAAACAATAAAGATGATGTGAAATGCTTTAACCCAGAGCATAGTGCTTTCCAAAATGTCTCAATAAATATCGTTATTTATGGTGTGGTTGGTGAAAACTGATAATATTCAAAAATATCTTCTCTACGCACAATACCAATGACTGGTGATCTCATTGGAGCAGCCTGCCGTTCAATGCATACTGCATCTACATTGGCTGAATTTAATGTTTCTAATGCTTCTGCCAATGTAGCTCGAATAGAAATAGACTGAGCATCCTTACGTAAACTAGACGGCATATCTA
This sequence comes from Pseudomonadales bacterium, assembly GCA_028280085.1. Lineage (GTDB taxonomy): Bacteria > Pseudomonadota > Gammaproteobacteria > Pseudomonadales > JANQMK01 > JANQMK01. Next base: position 3,699 of record JANQMK010000224.1, on the reverse strand, counting down.
GCAAATTAATAAATTCAGCTGGTTCGTTTTGTTCTTCTATATACCGTGCCAGATCAGCTGTCTTAAATATAACTCTACCGTTGTTGTCGTTAGAAGTAACTATCCAACGTGGTGCTTTTGACAGTAATTTTTCTGCTTCAGCGATAGATATGGTTCTGGCGGCGACACGTAGGTTGCGATCCATGATGCTGGATACGGCGGTGCGTTGTAGCACCTGATAGAAAGGATTATGTTTACTTGCTGTGCCTGATAATAGTAGGAAACTATCAAATACAGTTGGTTGTTTAAAAAACTCTGTCCTCGTTAAATTTGCTGTCACAATCACAAGCATTGCAGGTAAGATAATATTAGTGTTACTTGTCATTTCAACAACAGCCATGAGCGCGGCCAACGGCGCATTAAGACAAGCACCCATCATAGCCGCCATACCCAGCATAACGTAAAACCCCGATGTGGCGGCGTAAGCTGGGTAGAGTATATGGCCAATTGTACCCATAATTCCGCCAATACATGCACCAATAAAGAATGTCGGGCCGATAACGCCGCCGGGCATACCCATGCCGATACAAATGGCAGTTAAGCACAGCTTTACGATAACGGTTATCAATAGATAGTTAATGGCGAGCGAGCCAGTTAATGCCAATTGTACGGTATCATAGCCGATACCCATTATTTGAGGTAAATAGATGGCGGCGGAACCTGTTATAACTCCAGCGACGGTTAACCGTAAGCTGATGGGATAACTTTGTAGGGCCAGCGCTTTTTTTTGCAAGGATATAAAAAATGCTGCCGCAGCGCCGACAATGCAACCCGTTAATACAATAAATGGTATTTCAAATAAGCTTTGCATCTGGATAGGCGGGACTATAAATGCGGGCTCCGCGCCATAAACTGCTTGACTGATGACTGCGCCGGTTACAGATGCGATGATGATAGGTGTAAATCCCGCGATAGAGTATTCCATCATAACGACTTCCATCGCGAAAATAACGCCGGCTATAGGTGTGTGAAATGATGCTGAAACTGCAGCCGCAACACCACACCCTACTAATATTCGAATACTGTTATTGGGTAATCGAAACCACTGACCGATTAGACTGCTACAGGTAGCACCGAGATGAACCGCTGGACCCTCTCGACCCACCGATTGCCCACTGACAATTGCCAGTATGCCGCCAAAAAATTGAACGAGCGCATTACCTAGTGGTAAATTTCCTTGGTGATTGTTGAAGCGGTTAATGACATGAGAGAGCCCAACGCGATGCCAATCTTTGTTGACAAGTTGCAGAGTTCCGCCGATGAGTAGCGCGCCCAGTACAGGCACGGCAAATTGCAGCCACATTGGAAGGCCTTCAAAATTCTCTGGGTCACCTCCCGGTAGGCTTGAAGATAGCGTTGTTTCAATAATCCAACGGAATAGGACGATAACAACGCCAGTGAATATACCTGATACTAACCCCAATATAATTAGCTGAGGTAAGGCATCGACGGTTGCCAGCTGGCGGCGAAATAGTATTAGCCGGCTCCCAATAAGACGCAGATATGCCTTTTGTGTATTAGATCGATAATTTTTTTTCATGAGATAAAATAGTTGGCAGTATGAGCAAGTCTGTCGTAACCGGTAATTTAACCGCGGTGTGTGCCTTTTGATTTAGAGAGCCTTTCTATATTATAAGCGGCAATCAGCGGATTTATTAGCTTTTGCCTGTTCTAGCTGTTGTATTCGCGCTAGCAATGGTTGATAAATGAGCTTTTTGAGTAATGTGTGGTGATTATTAAGACTATTTTGAGGTTTCACTGTGGTTGAAGTCGGCGTTGTGGGCGGGACTGGTTATACTGGCATTGAGTTGCTAAGAATTTTAGTCACCCACCCACATATTAACATAAAAACAATTACGTCTCGTACTGATGCGGGTGTTTGTGTTTCAGACATTTACCCTAGCTTGCGGGGCTTTTTAGCGCTTGATTTTGTCGAGCCTGATGTGGACGTATTGGCTGAATGCGATGTGGTTTTCTTCGCTACTCCCAATGGTGTGGCTATGCAAATGGTTCCTGCGCTGTTGGAGAGTGGGGTGAGAATCATTGATATCTCTGCAGATTTTCGTATTCGCGATGCGTCGTTATGGTCAGCTTGGTATGGTTTAGAGCACGTATGTCCGGATGTAATTACGCAAGCAGTCTATGGTTTGCCTGAATTTAATCGTGACAACATCGCTTCCGCACGTCTGGTTGCCTGTCCTGGATGTTATCCGACGGCGGTCCAACTAGGCTTTATGCCGTTGCTTGCCAACGATTTGATTGAACCAGACTATTTAATTGCCAATACCGCTTCTGGCGTTAGTGGTGCTGGCAGGGGAGCAAGTTTACGTACTTCCTATTGCGAAGTATCTGATTCTTATAAAGCCTATGCTGTTGCGGGGCATCGTCATCATCCAGAGATTTCGCAAGGTTTGGGTGATATGTCCGCTAGACAAGTTCGTTTGACTTTTGTACCTCATCTGGTGCCAATGATTAGGGGTATCCATGCTACGCTCTACGCTAAGCTCAGCGATCTTTCTTGTGATGTGCAGGCAGTCTTTGAAAAACACTATGCAGACGAGCCATTTGTTGACGTCATGTCCGCCAGTGAATGCCCGGAAACACGTAGCGTGAAAAATAGCAATTTTTGTCGCTTGGGTATTGGTAGGCCGCAAAATGATAATACGATAGTAATACTCTCTGTGATCGATAATCTTGTTAAAGGCGCTTCTGGTCAAGCCGTACAAAACATGAATATTATGTTTGGTTTTGATGAAATGACTGGATTAAATACGGTGCCACTAATGCCGTAAATTAGCATGCTGAGCAGTCAGGGACTAAGCATTGTTTGGGAAAGGAAATAAGGTTAGCCTGATGTGGGCTAGAAATCCTAGGCAAATAAAGATTGCTTTAGGTGTCGCTCTTTTAGTGATATTGGTAATGGCTTTTGCTTTTGGTGCCTACTATGGCAAGAAAGCTGCACTTGAGCACTACGGCGACTTAGGCATTGTTAACAATCAGCTTGTCGCAGCGCTCAATACCGCCAATGCTGAGATTGACGCGTTAAGAAATAGTGTTGCGGAGTTTAAGTTAAGCAGTGACGTTGATCGTCTTGCTGCGGAAAAAGTTCGCGGAGAATTGAGAGATCTCAATAATACTATCGCGGAGCTGGAGGAAGCAGTTGCATTTTATAAGGGTGTTATGGACCCTGATAAAAATAAGCGTGGATTAAGTATCGCTAGTTTTGATGTATTTGCTTCAGATAGTGACGTTAATGCATTTCGCTACAAAGTCGTTGTCGTGCAGTTAGCTGGCAACCATCGGCTACTTAAAGGTACGGCTGCGTTGCGTGTGATCGGGACTCAAGCGGGACAGCTTGTCTCGTTCCCGTTAAGCCAGTTATCAGATGATGTTAAGTCAGAAAAAATAAAATTGAGGTTTAAGTACTTTCAAGAAATCTCTGGAGAGATGCAGCTGCCAGAAGATTTTATTCCGGAGCGTGTAAATATTACCGCAACCTCCTTGGGTAAACACGCAACTACGGTCGAACAAAAATATGATTGGATAGTTCAGGAGAGTTAACCATGTTTGGAAAAGAAAAACACATTGGTAGTAATGGCTCGTCCGGTGATGGTATCACCTTGATCTCAAAAGATACAAAAGTATTGGGCGACCTGCATT